>NZ_CP011797.1:3597500-3660060 GCF_002795845.1 Reinekea forsetii | reverse complement strand
CCGCTACCCTGATTTTGACTCATTTCCCCGTTTGGGCCCTTTTATTCAGGGCCTTGGCCTATTGGGGCGAGACCGGTCTAACTGGATCGTCATCGGCGCTGCGCAACGACCCAAGCTTCCAAGCCCCGGGGTAACAAAATATGTTGGCGTAATAATCGGATCAAATAGGCCAAAGCTAAGGTGTGCTTTACGCCATTTAAACCCTGATCGCACTCCTCTAGTGACTAACAAGCAGACCCTTGCCTTGGCAAAAGGTACTAATTTGTAGATGCATAAACGCTGATCGACGCGGCTTAAGGTGCAAATCGATCCACCTACCACCCTTAAAAGACTGAAAAAGCAGATCTATAGCACTTTTTCCGGGCACCTAAAACGCTGCCAATAGGCCTTTTAACGCTGGATTATTGTAAAATTAGGCTGTGGGCAACCAGGGGTATAAGCCTGTGACTAAAGGTGTGGATAACAATTAGCCTCTTAGGCTGTGGATAAGTAGCTCTTTTATACACAGCTTAAGCGCCCCTTGTTCGCAGCCTATCGACCGATACACCACGCGCTTGTCATTGTCGTAAGTTATTGTTTTTAAAGTATTTTTTTGACATAACCCCAGAAAAAGGCGCACTCAATAAGTAACAACAAATAACAATAAACATATATATATATAATATTAACTTACTTATGAAACCCTGTTTAAACATCGAAAAGGTCAGAACCCAACTCAAGACAAAACCAACCATGAGAAAACAAATAGCGTTGTTTAAAAAAACACCGTTGATTTGAGTACAGAAAATCATTAGAATCGCCCATCCAAATTTCAGGTCATTAGCCGCGCCTAGCTACGTCTGATGACACCAAACCCATGTTGCACACTTGCTGCTGCAACTGAAGAGAGACCGGAACATGAAACGTACATTTCAACCAAGCAATCTGAAGCGCGCGCGCAGTCACGGTTTTCGTGCTCGCATGGCAACCAAGAACGGCCGTAAGTTAATCGCCCGTCGCCGTGCACGCGGTCGTGCTCTGCTGAGCGCTTAAACACTGCTGCCTGTCCAGACAGAAGTGCCAATATCGTTCGGATACCCGCGTACGCTGCGTTTGTTGACAGCCGCCGACTTCCGAACCGTATTCGACCAGGTTGACGTCAAGGCGCCATCCGACCTCTGCCTGCTGCTTGCGCGTTTTAATAAACAAGACCAACCTCGTCTTGGATTTATTATTTCGAAGAAGAATATCAAACGCGCAGTCGAACGAAATCGCATAAAGCGCATCGCTCGGGATTACTTGCGCTTGCACCAGCACGAGTTACCGAATCTCGATATCGTTTTTATGGGTCGGAAAGGCCTCGATAAGAGCACCAATATTGAGATTTACCAGTTGCTGAACAAGCAGTTTAGCAAGTTAAAGAAACGCGCCAGCGCCTGCTAAAACCACCCCACCACCCTGCTAAACCTAGCTTAATCTTTACTTTGATGAATAGAACTGGCATCTCGGGCCGCTGACAGGTAGTATTTCGCCGTTTTTTCCTGCATAAAACGGCTCAAACGAGTTTTTGCCCGTTATCCAATCTAACTGGAACTGATTTATTATGGATGTACGCCGAATTACCTTAATTGCAGGCCTCGCAATTGTCTCTTATTTGATGATTTTTACTTGGTCGAATGATTATTCTAATACCAGGCCGGTTGCTCAGGAAACCTCGGTAGCTGCAAGCGCTGTAACACCAAGCTTAGGTGCTAGCGACGTGCCTGCTGGTAATGTTGATACCGAAACGGACAGCCGTGTAGCTGATCAACCGGTTTCCACTGGCAACCAGGTTAGGGTATTTACCGACACTCTGAACGTTATTATCGATCTGAACGGTGGCGACGTTATCTTAGCCGCACTGCCGCAGTATCCAGCGAGTCTCGAAACCCCCGACAGCCCGTTTAAAATATTGGAATATGGTGACCGGACCTATAATGCCCAGAGCGGTTTAGTCGGGGCAGATGGCATCGATACCAAGGCGCGTGCCCGCTACACCGCCAAGCAGGATCGTTTCGATCTCAATGGTAGTCAACTCGAAGTCCGTTTGAGCCATGTTGCAGATTCCGGTCTCAGCGTGGACAAGGTGTTCACCTTTACCCAAGGCAGCTACCTGATTGGTCTGCGCTTTGAACTGACCAACAACAGCACACGAACCTTATCGACAAATATGTTTGCCCAGTTACGGCGTGATAAGTCGGAAGATCCAAGCAGTATGGGCGGCATCGGTATGAATTCCTACCTAGGTACGACTTTCTCCACGGTGGAGTCGGCCTACGAAAAAGTATCCTTTAAAGATTTAGAGAAAGAAAAATACACCAATACCAGCACGGGCGGCTGGGTCGCGATTATCCAACATTATTTCTTAACTGCATGGGTGCCCGGCGCCAATGACACCAATGGTTTTTATGGTGAGCAAGGTGGTAATGGCCTCTACTATGCTGGCTTTAAGGCGCCAACCCTGGTGATCGCACCGGGCGAGACCGCGCAGGCCAATGCGGGTCTTTATGTTGGTCCAAAAGACCAAGATTCGCTTATTGTTGTGGCCAAAAACTTGGAAAAAACGGTCGACTACGGCTGGTTATGGTGGATCGCTCAACCCATCTTTAAATTAATGCAGTTTATTCACGGCTTGGTAGGCAACTGGGGCTGGTCCATCGTACTGATGACGTTGCTGTTAAAACTGTTGCTCTACCCGCTCACCTCGGCCTCATACCGATCAATGGCGAAGATGCGTAAGTTTACGCCGAAAATCCAGGAGCTGCGGGAGCTCTACGGCGACGACCGGGCTCGCATGAGTCAGGAAACGATGAAGCTTTATCAGAAAGAAAAGCTTAATCCGCTTGGTGGTTGTTTGCCGATGTTGGTGCAGATGCCGGTCTTTATCGCGCTCTATTGGGTCTTAATGGAGTCGGTCGAACTGCGCCAATCGCCCTTTATGTTCTGGATCGTCGATCTATCGATTAAGGATCCGTTCTTTGTCCTACCGTTGCTGATGGGCGGCTCGATGTTCGTGCAGATGCAGATGCAGCAGCAGCCGTCGATGGACCCGATGCAGGCTAAGATCATGAAGTTTATGCCGGTGATGTTTACCTTTATGTTTTTGTGGTTCCCGGCGGGTTTGACCCTCTACTGGTTTATTAACAACCTGTCGACCATCACCCAGCAACACATGGTAAACAAGAGTGTGGCGCGTGCCGATGCCAAGCTTGTTCAGGATAAACTTATCCAGAAAAATAAAGCCTAACGAACCGTCTCTTTGAGTCCATCGGCCATGGGAAAGGCAGAGCTTGCTCTGCCTTTTTGCATTGTGTAGCGTTAATCTATCCATCCCTCACCACAGGGTCACATCGGGGTCAACCATATGTATCATTCGAGTGAAACCATTGTCGCCGTCGCCACGCCGCCTGGGCGCGGCGGTGTTGGCATCATTCGTATTTCCGGTGCCAAGGCGCGGGACCTGGCAACAGGCCTGTTACAGCTCGAGCCTAAGCCTCGCTATGCCCATTACGGCCCCTTCTATGACGACCTACAGCAGGTGATTGACAGCGGTATCGCGCTATTCTTTCCTGGCCCGCATTCCTTTACCGGTGAAGACGTTTTAGAACTGCAGGGTCACGGTGGTCCGGTGATACTCGAGATGCTGCTCGAACAGCTGGTGCGCCTTGGTTGTCGCTTGGCCCGGCCGGGAGAGTTCTCGGAGCGGGCGTTCCTCAATGATAAGATCGACCTGACCCAGGCGGAGGCGATCGCCGATCTGATTGACGCCAGTTCTCGCGAGGCGGCTCGATCGGCCGTTCGATCGTTGCAGGGTGACTTTTCCAAGGCTGTTCACCGTCTGGTGGAACAGTTAATTCAATTGCGCATCTATGTTGAGGCCGCGATCGACTTTCCCGAAGAGGAGATCGACTTTCTCTCCGACGGCAAGGTAGAGGGCGATTTACGCGGCATAATGGCCCAACTTGCGACCGTCGTGGCGACGGCGAATCAGGGTAGCCTGATGCGTGAAGGCATGACGGTAGTGCTTGCCGGTCGGCCAAACGCCGGAAAATCCAGTCTGCTCAACGCCTTGGCCGGCCACGATCGGGCCATTGTGACCGAGGTAGCCGGCACCACCCGTGATGTTCTCAAGGAACCCATTCATCTAGACGGGATGCCCCTACATATAATCGATACCGCAGGTCTGCGCGATACCCCCGACGCGATAGAACGCATTGGCGTGGCGCGAGCCTGGACGGAAATTGAAAACGCCGACCGTATTTTGCTGTTGGTCGACGCCAGTGAATCGGCCGGCACCGAACCTGACCAGATTTGGCCCGATCTGATGCATCGTCTGGTTGATCGGCAAAATATCACCGTGGTGCGTAACAAGATCGATAAGACTGGCGAGACGGCCGGCTTTACCGCGTCCGAGCCGCCGGTTTTGCGCCTCTCGGTGCAGCAGGGCGAAGGGATCGAGGCCTTGCGCAGTCATCTAAAACAGCTGATGGGCTTCACCGGTAACCACGAGTCCGGTTTTATCGCGCGTCGGCGCCATCTGGATGCCTTGGCCGTGGCCGAAGCCGCGCTCGACTCTGGCTTGGCCCAACTGCTTGGGCCGGCCGCAGGGGAATTGCTCGCCGAGGATCTGCGCTTTGCACAGAATGCGCTCAATGAGATCACCGGTGAATTCAGTCCCGACGACTTGCTGGGACGAATCTTCAGTAGCTTCTGTATTGGCAAATAGCCCTTTTGCCGCCTACTTGGCGCGAAAATCTTTGTGACAGGCCGAGCAGGCCTTACCAACGTCGCTAAAGGCTGCCTTCATCTGCTCCAAGCCCATTCCCGCCACGCCATCTAAGAGCGCACTGGCATTGCCCAGATCAGTTAAATAGCTGCCGGCCTTAGGCCAGGTCGACCAAAGTTCTGGTTTGGTCTTGGTGTCGTTACCGGCAACGCTCATATCCGAACCGACCACCCAGACCGAGCTCATGTTCATCTGCGCAGCCAATTTCAGATTCAGCGCGGCGGTTTGGGCCAATTCGGCATCATAGGGTACTTTCCCGCGCACCATATTGGCTAACAGGCCGTTGTTGTAGGCTAGGACTTGCATAAAGGACTGGCGCGCCTTGATCTCGCGGTCAAAGTCTCCCGCAAGGGCCGTGGTAATGAGGGCTGCGCCAAGGCACAGAAAAAGCGTTTGTTTACGTTTCATGGTTGATCACCCGCTCCGGTTAAGTGGTTAAAGACAGCGTTGTTTGCTTAAGCACCCATAAGTCTAGAGGCAAATTCATGGATAACAATTCCAGTCATTGGTGGCCAGTATTTGTCTTCAAGTACTCCGGTCACGATGAATACAGACATTAAACATAGAGTCGCTTGCATCGGCAGACCCAAGCGGCATAATCAAGACCATATACAAATTAGAGCCGCGCTAATTCAAGCGACAGCTGTCGAACTTTATTTGACGACGGACTCATGAGAATGGCAAGGCTATCGACGACGGGGCGAAGCAAAAATGTTAGCGCGAGCAACACAGAGGAGGTCAAAAAAGACCCCATTATTAATCAAAGGCTTATCGGAGTTTTTTTACCATAAAGCCAACGTTAAGATAGGTCTTTTGGTTACCGCCCTGTTTTTGGCCTACCTCCTGCTGGTTATGTTAGCCAAAGCCACAGGCTTTGAAGTGACCGGTAGCACGATAAAATCGCTCGGGACGTCGTTCGGTTTCGATCAGGCCGACATTAGGGAGTTTCTGGCCGCGCGCAGCGACAACATGATCGAGGCCTACATCCGTTTTAATCAGATTTGGGATACACTTTTTGGCCTAACCTACGGCCTAATGTATGTGGTCTGGGTGTCGGTTTTATTCAAACCCTTGGCCCATAAAACTGGTCTGCTGAACCTGTTGCCCTTGAATCAGGTGTTGTTCGATTGGCTGGAAAATTATCAGCTGGAGGTGATAGCCAAGCAGTACCTGGCCGATGGCCTGATTGCGTCATCTAACGCGCAGCTGGCCTCAGTGTTCTCTATGATCAAATGGGCCTGTTCTGGCTTGACCTATCTGTTGATTCTGGTGGGGATAGTAATGCTAATTGCACGCGCTCTGGGCAATAAAAAATAGCCACCGCGGCTAGAATAATGGCCAGCCTAGGGCAGGATATGCCCTAGTCGAGATGCCTTTTAGCGGTTTAGTTTGAGTGCTCTGGCGCGTCGCTCAGCCGGCCATGCAAGACCAGAGCGCGAATATCTTCCCAGACTTCGTCGGCATTGGTCTCATTGATAATCTCATGGCGCGCCTCGGGATAGAGTTTATAGCTCACCAACCGCCGCTCAGCGCGGCGCAGTTGGCCGGCGAAGCGCTCAATGCCTCGACCGAACTCACCAACGGGGTCAGCACCGCCCGACAATAGGTGAATCGGTACCGTGCTCGGCCAGCCCGCCGGTTGCAGCGTGAGCATGCCGCCGATAAAATCCTGCCATAGCCCCAGAGAACAGGAAAAGCCGCAATAGGGATCATCGATATAGGCATCAACCTGCTCGGCGTCCCGACTGAGCCAATCGCTCGCGGTGCGATTGGGTCGAAACGGGCGATTGAACTGACCAAAGCTGAGGAAGTCGACTAGACCACTGGTTGCACGACGGCCCTTCAGCGCTGCGATCACAGCGATCAATGCCTGGGAGATCAGCAGCTTGGGACGGTCGACTCGATTACTTGCACTAAAAATAACCTGGCTCACCGAATCGCCATAGGCCTGTAGATAACTTTGGCCGATAAAGGATCCCATGCTGTGTCCGAGCAGGGTAATAGGACAATCGGGGATCTGCGCCTTGGCAAAACAAACCGCTTGATGCAAATCATCAACTACCCGTGTCCAGCCTCGATGATCGGCAAAATAGCCGAGTTTAGCGTCGTCGCAATCCATGCCATGGCCCCGATGGTTTAGCGCTATTACGGCTATATCCGACTCGGTCAGCCATTCGGCCAAGGGCGCATAGCGTTCACAATACTCCGCCATGCCGTGGGCAATGATCAATATATGACGGGTGCTTCGGGGGCGCCAAAGGCGAATCGGAATATCATGCCCATCGGGCGTGGAAAGGAATTCTTCAAGGTATTGCATAGAGTACCTGCCATTGTGATGTATCGAACTTATCCACAGTCATCCACAGCTTATTCAATATATATACTATGGTTATCCTACTGGCTATCCACAGACTTTGCCGATATCGGCAGCTTGATTCGATGCGCCTGCTGATCGACCTTGGCTTTTAGATAACCGGCGTTATGTTGATTGACATAGACACCGGTATCCACTCGTTCGCTGATTTCGATCCCCGCGGCCAACAACTCATCGGCCTTATGCGGATTGTTCGACAGCAATCGGATGCGCTTCAAACCCAGGGCCACTAACATCTCCACGGCAGGGGCAAAGTTGCGTTGGTCGTGGTCAAAGCCAAGCTGCTCATTGGCCTGGTAGGTGTCCATGCCCTGATCCTGTAAGTCATAGGCATCGAGCTTGTTGTACAGGCCAATGCCACGTCCCTCTTGACGCAGGTAGAGCACGACGCCACCTTGGACGGCCATCAAGCGCTGGGCTTCCTGTAATTGTTCGCCGCAATCGCAGCGTTGTGAACCAAAGACGTCGCCGGTTAGACATTCGGAATGAATGCGAACCAGTGGCGTATCCTGCTCTTCGGGCGCACCATAGATAATGGCAATGTGTTCCTTGCCGTCGCTAAAGCCTGAAAAACTCACGAAATGAGTTGCGATAGCTTGATCGGTTAGGGGTATTGGCACGCTTGTACGTAGGGTAACGGGCATGAAAAATCCAAAAGTAACAAAGATAAGTATATAGGTGCAACTTTAGTGTATTAAAGCCTGAACTTCTTCTCATTATTTGCTTAAATTTATTGGCGGCAACGCAACCTAGGGAGGCGAAGATGGCAGAATTTGCAGTTATTGGTGCGGGTCTAGCGGGTATTAGCCTGGCCCATCAGCTTATAGAGGCTGGCCACACCTGTGTCGTATTTGAAAAGAGTCGCGGTTTGGGTGGGCGGTTGGCCACCCGACGCCTTGAACACTGGCAGGCGGATCACGGAGCGCAGTACTTTACCGCTAGCTCCGCCGCCTTTCAGGCCGAAGTAGGCCGTTGGCTGCAGCGCGGTTGGGTCAAGCCCTGGGCCGTCACACCTTGGCGCTTGACGCGCGAGCAGTTGAGTCCATCACCGGATAAACGAGAGCGTTTTGTCGGTACGCCGAACATGAATGCCATGGTGCACGGATTAGCCGAAGGCATTCCGCTCTATCGGCAAACTCGGATTGATCGTCTCGAGGCCGATGGCGATCGGTGGCGGTTATGGGACGAGCATGGCGAGCATTATGGCCGTTTTGATGCGGTAATTTTGACCGCACCGCTGGCCCAATCCCAAGCCTTATTGCCTGCTGAGGTGATCGGCGCCGCCGAGCTCGATAGCCAGAACATGACACCCACTTGGGCCGTCGCCATAGCGTTTGCTGAAACAACGGGTATCGAAGCCGATGCGGTCTTTGTTAAAGATGGGATTGTCGGCTGGGCCGCGCGCGATTCAGCCAAGCCAGATCGGCCGCAACAGCACGAAACCTGGGTGATGCATTTTACCGCTCAGTGGAGCGCAAACCACCTCGATGCGTCGCCTGAATTGCTGCAACAGCAGGTAGTCGAGGTATTGGAGCGCTTAACCAATGCCACCCTGCCCGAGATCCATCAATCATTCAGCCACCGTTGGCTCTATGCCCAAGCCACCACGCTGGAGCCGATTCAACAATGGCATCCGGCCAGTCGCATCGGCCTGGCCGGCGATTGGACCCAAGGCAATCGGATTGAGGCGGCCTGGATCAGCGCCCACCGCTTGGCGACGATCTTATTAGACGAGTTTGCCTAGCCGTCCGATCTTGCCGTGCTCACCATTGAGACTCTGATCGGTTCTGTGCTCGAGCATTAAATCTGCTCAGGGCCTTGAAGTCGCTCGAACTGGTGCCATTGCCATGGGGTAGGGCGCAACAGCTGTTGCGCCCAAAGTCGTTGAAATCTTTGAGGCAGCCGAGATGAAAATTGAAATAGTGTCCGACGTGATGTGCCCTTGGTGTGTTATCGGCTATAAAAACCTAACCCAGGCCTTAGCAGCGCTGGAACCGAAATTACGCGCCGAAATCAGTTGGCAGCCCTTCGAATTAAATCCGCAAATGCCGATCGCAGGCCAAAATATGCGCGAACATCTGCTTGAAAAGTATGGCATGACGGCCGAGCAAAGCGACTCAAATCGGACGCATATTAGCGAATTGGGCGCTAAGGCAGGCTTCAGCTTTAACTTCGCCGACGATGGCATCATGATAAACAGTTTTGATTGCCATCGATTATTGGCTTGGGCCCAAGAGCACGACAAGCAAAGCGAGTTGCAGATGGCCCTCTTTAGTGCCCATTTCACCGACAATAAGCGCCTCAACGACCGCGATACCCTATTAACACTGGTCGAGCAGGTGGGACTAACACGGGATCGAGCGTCTGAAATACTCGCCGGCGATGACTACCGGGACCTGGTCCTAGGCGAGCAACAGCGCATGCGGCAGTTGGGTATATCCGCCGTACCGACCTTTATTATTAACGACCAATATAGTATCAGCGGCGGCCAGCCTGTGGCTGCGTTCCGCCAGGCCCTAGCGCAAATTCAGGCCGAAACAAGCGGCGCCTAAGTGCATGCACAGAGCCCTGTGGTACACTGCCCACTTTTAACACCACCTCACTAAGGAAGAAGCAAATTATGTCTAACTATGATACGCCGGAATTACGCGTCAGCTACGGTATCGGTCGCCAGATGGGTGGCCAACTTTTAGAGCAGCCGTTCGACGGCCTGGATATAGCCGCAGTCACGCAAGGCGTGTTAGAGGCATTCAATCAGGTCGCCGATCCGGTCAGCAGTATCGATATGCAAAATGCCTACGATGTCATTCGTGAGCGCTTAACCAGTGCCCAAGCCGAAAAAGAGCAGGCATTGGCCGGCGACGGTGAGGTGTTTTTAACCGAAAATGCTGCACGTGATGCGGTAACGGTGACCGAATCAGGTCTGCAATACGAAGTGATCAGTGCCGGCGATGCCAGCGGTGTGAAGCCGTTGCCAACCTCAAAAGTTAAGGTGCATTATCATGGTACCCTGATCAATGGCGAAGTCTTTGACAGCTCGGTGCAACGTGGCGAGCCGATCGAATTTGCCGTTAATGGCGTGATTGCGGGTTGGACCGAAGCGCTGCAGTTGATGGTACCGGGTGATAAGTGGAAGCTCTGCATTCCCCATCAGCTCGCCTACGGCGCGCAAGGTGCCGGCGGTGCAATCGGGCCTTATCAGGCGCTGGTTTTTGAAGTCGAAATGCTCGCGATCGTTTGATCGGCGTTAGCCGGTTTCAGCCTTAGCTGACGCCGGCGCATCGGATTTTAATATGGCACAGAAACAAAAAACCGGACTGGACGCCTTGTTCAGTCCCAGCGCGCGAGTTTACAGTACCGAAAGTGGCAAGATCTGTCCGGACTGCGACCAGCCCGTAGGGGCCTGCAGTTGCGGTAATGAGATCCGCCCCGACGGTGACGGTATAGTGCGTCTGCATCGGGAAACCAAAGGCCGCAAGGGTAAGGGCGTGACGCTGATCAAGGGCGTGCTCGCAACACCGACCGAGTTAAAGCTCTTGGCCAAAGAACTCAAGGCCAGATGCGGTACCGGTGGCACCGTAAAAGACGGTGTTATCGAAATACAGGGCGATTTCCGGGACCTGCTCCTGGAAACGCTAACAACCAAGGGTTACCGAGTAAAAAAATCGGGTGGATAAGCGCATGGATAAACAAACTCAGATAGAACTTGAAGCCGCTGCCTTTCGCCGACTGGTCGCTCATTTGGACCAGAACAAGGCCGTGCAGAACATCGACCTGATGAACCTGGCCGGGTTTTGTCGTAACTGCCTGGCCAAATGGTACGCTGCGGCGGCGCAAGAACGCGGCCACCAGATCGATAAGGAGGCGGCTCGAGAGTATATCTATGGCATGCCTTACGCCGATTGGAAAGCCTTACACCAGAGCCCGGCCTCAGACGAGGGCACAGCAACCCAGCCGTCAGATCGTGGCGGAGATCAAACATGACCGAGCAATGGGCCAAGAGCGTTAGTTATCGCGTCGCGCTCGATGATTTAACTGCACGGTTCATCCAACTTAAGCAGCAGGATCGAGTCGCGCGCAGTGAGTTGATGCCCAATATCGAATCGATAGACGGCTATCTTTTTGCCATCAACAGCGTGCCGGCCAAGGTGTCGCCCAGTGAATGGCTGAGTGATCTATTACCCCTGATTCAGATCACAGGGGAAGCGCCAGCGGCTGCGGTCAACCTATTGATTTCTTATCAGGTGCACAGTTTGGCGCGCATGGCGCAGCATCAATATGCACTACCAAGCGAGACCGACCCGCTTGCCGCGCTGAAACCGGCCAGCGCGCTCAACAGCTTCAGCCATGGCTTTGAAGTGGGTTATCGGCGGATCTCGACCATCTGGTCGGCCTCCATCCCGGAGGAATTGCGCACTGAATTGACGTCACAGGTCTTTGCCCTGAAGTTTTTTGCCAGTACCGAAAACGCTAAGCTCTATCTCTCGGCGCGCAAGTCGCCGATGCGGCCCGATCAATTAGCGGAACAGGTGCTGAATAATCTGCCTAAGGCTGCCGACCTGCACGTGCGCTTGGGCATGGCGTTGGACTCTGAACGCGGTACCGCTCACTAGGCCATGGCGCGGATCTGCGCCTAAAAACGTCGATAGACGCCCAGGCTGGCTCGGTATGAGGTCAGCTTGCCGGGGAACTTGAGTTCTTTCCAGAGCTGTTCGAGCGCGGCCGGGTCTTGATAGAGCAGCACGGCATCGACGGCATACTTCTCCATGACCCTGACCCAGCCAACCCCCATCTGAAAGCCGCCAAAGGGTTGCGAGCTATTATCTGGCAAGACAAAACGCCGACTGGCGTATCCGGCCTGGGCAAATAGGTGATTGCCCAAACGCGTTAAGCCACTACCAACCTTAATATTAAGATCCCAACCACTTAAGGCGAAGCCCTTATCACCGTTCAGGTGCATGGCATGGCCATAGTTGCCGCGCAGCGCAAACGCATCAAAGGTCCACTCACCGGCTAGCGCCGCGCCGGCAAAGATATTGCCCGGGCCGTTATCCCAGAGCCATTGGTCACCCGCAAGTTGGATACCGATTTGCAGTTGGCTTGGCTTGGCATCTGCCACCGCACCGTGACAGTGATCGTCACTCGATGGAGTATCCCGATGGCAATCATATTGATCCACCGCTCCTGGCGAGGCGAGGGCGGGGAGGGCTGCAAACAGTGCGAGCGCCACAACAGCAATCTTCATCGATTAGAGCATTCCCACAACTATCAAATATAAGGCTGGCTTAAAAACGCCACCCCAGTGCTAAACGTATATCGAAATGTACCACATCGGTGCGACTGCCGGTTTGTTTCGTTAAATAGTCTATTACGGCCGCCGGGTCGCGATAGGTGCCGATCAGATCGACACTGAGCGCCTTGGTATTCCTGCCTACGCCGGCGCCGATATAATAACCGGCCAAGGTGACATCATTAGTGCTATCCCCGCTGTCGGTGAGCTCGGCATTCGACCAGCCGGCGGTGGCGTACAGTTTAGAACCCAGGCGGCCGACGCCGGGACCCAACTTGAGTCCGGCTTCCCAGCCCTGTTGCGCAACGCTCTGGTCAAAATCGACGCTGGTGCCAGCGACACCACTGACCAAGGGCAGATAAAAATAGCTGCCGGTAAGCGCTAGCCAGCGATGAGTGTATTCGGCATTGAGTGCCGCCCCAGCAAAGACAAATAGCTCCTCGCCTCCGGTCGACCAGCCTTGCGCGCGGGTATCCAGGCCGAGCACCAAGCCGCCCAGCTTGGCCAGATCGGCGGGTCCATGACAATGGTACTGGCCGGTTAGGCCATGGTCGTGGCATTCATACTTATCGAGCACACCGACATCGGCGGATGTTTGGCTGGCCAACGTGGCAGCAGCCATTAGTGCGCAGCTCACGCTCATTGCATAATGCATCAGGACTCTCCTTGACTAAAGCTCTGGCACTCTGGCACAGCAACCCTGTCATTTAAATAAAGTACTTTAGTCAGTGTATCGCAGGCCTGTAGAATAGACTTTTGGACCAGGACCTTGCCCACACCCCCAAAAAGAGTCTAGACCACAGAAGCCGGCGCCACTATGCGCTAAGCTTAAGATGTAACTCGGCCGCCTTAGCAGGCGCCGCTGACCTAAGGAAGTTCATGCTCAATCTCACACTCTTGGCGGCCTTTGTCCCGACCTTTATGTTCGTATCCTTTACCCCGGGTATGTGCATGACCCTGGCCATGACCCTGGGTATTACCATTGGCGTCAAACGAACCCTATGGATGATGTTCGGTGAACTGATTGGCGTCGGTCTGATTGCCGCGGCCGCGGTGCTCGGCGTTGCCGCCCTACTCTTGGCTGCGCCCTGGGTGTTTACCACATTTCGTTGGTTGGGCGGAGCCTATCTGGTCTGGCTCGGGCTGCAGATGTGGCGCTCTAGAGGCAAGATGGCCATTCCGGAGGATTTGGCCGGCGCGGGCTCGGCCATCAGCCGCCGGGCGCTGTTCAGTCAGGGATTCATAACCGCCATTGCTAATCCCAAGGGTTGGGCCTTCTTTATGGTCCTGCTACCACCCTTTCTCGACCAATCCCTGGCCATGGCCCCGCAGCTGAGTGCGTTGATCGCGATCATCTTATTGATCGAACTGTGTGCCCTGCTGATCTATGCTTTGGGCGGGGCAACATTGAACCGGTTGCTGCAAAAATCGTCCAATGTCCGACTCTTGAATCGGATTGCCGGCACCCTGATGCTGGCCGTGGGGGTTTGGCTGGCCTTGGGTTAATAATGCCCTGGGCTGGAATTCGCCCTCGGTAATGCGCCCTATGGTGTATCCTTCAAAATCACTCCCCGGAGCCCTAAATCTATTATGGAACTATTTTCCTATCCCCTGGTCGCAGCTATTGTCGGCAATGTTTCCGCCCAGGCGACTAAGGGCCTGATCCAAGCCATTGCCAACAAGAGCATCAGCCCAGAGGTGATCTTCGCGTCCGGTGGCATGCCCAGCAGTCATTCCGCCACAGTCGCCGCCCTGGCCATCGCCATTGGCCTGCAGGATGGCTTCGGGTCTAGTCTGTTTGCCTTAGCCTTGGTCTTTACCGGTGTGGTGGCCTACGACGCCATGGGCGTGCGTTTGGCGGCGGGACGTCATGCCGCGGCGCTCAATATATTGGTCGATGAGTTTAAACAACTGCGCGAGCTGGCCCGAGGCGATCACCCGCAACGCACCAAATTGGTGATCCGCCGCTTTCATGAGCGCATTGGCCACAGCGTCAATGAGGTGGCCGCCGGTCTGGCCGTCGGCGCCTTGATAGCACTAGGCTTGGCCCAATTGGGCTAGGCCGTCCCAACGGTTATCGCCGATCAGATTGGTCAGGCGCACGCGCAAATGGTCGCGCACCATCTCGATACGTTTGGGCAGATCACCCTGATTGGACCAGAGCAACCAAAGTTGAGTCGGCTCGATCTGCCATTCCGGCAGGACCCGGAGTAGGCGTCCTTCAGCCAGAGCATCCTGGGCCACCGCGGTAAGCAGCCGTGCGATGCCCAGGCCCTGTTCCGCGGCGATGCGTTGTGCCTGAGAACTGGGCGAGTGCCAGCACGATTTAGGCGTCACCACCTGACGCTCATTCGCCCGGGTCAGCTCCCAGGTTTTTGGCGTGCCACTGATGGTACGCAGCTGTTCCAGGTCACTGGGGCTTTGCGCAAAGCCATACAGATTGACGAACTTCGGGCTGGCACAGAGCACATGGTGGATCTCGCCCAGATGGGCCGACGCCACCTGATGACCTGGGGCCTTACCGATGCGCAAGACCAGATCGACCGGATCTCGATTGAGGTCGATTAGACTGCTGGAATAGCTGATATGTACGGTGACCTCCGGGTGCTCGCTGACCACCTCCGCCAACGCCTTGGACAGGAAGGTTTCGCCAAAAACGCCGCCGACCGAATTGATGCGCACCGGTCCGGACAGTCGGGTGGACATCAGCTTGAGGCTTGCCTCGGCTTGCTCCAAGTGTTGCATGCCTTGGCGACAGCCGGTGCGGAATTGCTCGCCTTCCGGCGTCAGGGTCAAGGAGCGGGTGGTGCGGTGCATCAACATCACACCGAGGCGATCTTCCAAGCGGCTGATCAACTGACTGATGCGACTGCGCGACAAGCCTAAGTGCTCGGCGGCCTTGGTGAAACTGCCCAAATCTGCAATGGCCAAGAAGGCCTGAATTTCTGATAAGTGATCCATTGGTTAATCCTACTAATCAATTGGGTTAATAAATGGCTAATTATCTTTCATTCTAAACCAATTACACTCGCGCATCGAAAAGTATTAACGGAGCAAATTGATATGGTGAAGCAACGATCCTTAGGAAAAAGTGGTTTGATGACCTCTGAAATTGGTTTGGGCTGCTGGCAGCTCGGCGGCGATTGGGGGCCGGTATCCGCGGATCGGGGCCGCACCATTCTGAGCGCGGCCGATGCCGCCGGGGTGACCTTTTGGGACACCGCCGATGTTTACGGCGGCGGTGTCAGCGAGCAGCTGATCGGTGATTATGCCCAGGCCCATCCGAACGCCGATCGAGTTATCGTCACCAAGGCCGGTCGCACCGACGAACTCTATGGCCAAGGCTATACGCAGGACAAGCTGCGCGCGGCGATCGATGCCTCGCGCCGGCGTTTGCAGGTCGATACACTGGCCATGGTGCAACTGCATTGCATCCCCTTTGCCGAATTGCAGCGCGGCGAGATCTTTCGCTGGCTCGAGGGCTTTAAACAGGAGGGCTTAATCGCCCATTACGGCGCGAGCGTGGAAACCATCGAGGAGGCTCTGTTCTGCCTGAACGAGACCGGTGTTGCTTCCCTCCAGTTGATTTTTAATCTGTTGCGTCAGGATATGGCCGAGCAGGTCTTACCGCTGGCCCAAGCCAAGGGCGTTGGCGTGATCGTCCGGCTCGGCTTGGCGAGCGGTCTGTTGGCCGGCAAGATGACCAAAGATCAGCGTTTTACGCCGCAGGATCACCGAACGTTCAATAGAGATGGCGCCGCTTTTCACGTCGGCGAAACCTTTTCCGGCTTGCCTTTTGAGCAGGCCATCGACCTAATCGAACAGTTACGCCCGATGGTGCCGGCGGGCCTAAACATGGCGCAACTGGCCTTGCGTTGGTTGCTCGACCACGCGGCGGTCAGTTCCGTAATTACTGGGGCCAGCTCGGCCGAGCAGATTCAGCGTAACGCCGAGGCATCCCAATTAGCGCCGCTGAGCGCCGATACCCACAAGGCCCTGGCCGACTTTTATCGCCTGCACGTGCGTGCGCACATCCGAGGCGTTATCTGATGTTACCCCTGCGCCGACTCGGCCAGACCGAGTTGCTGGTGTCTGAAGTGGGCTTCGGTGCCTGGCAATTGGGCAACGGTGATCAATGGGGCGGCATGACCGATGCACTGGCCCACAACCTGGTGCATCAGGCGATTGACCTGGGCTGTAACCTCTTCGATACGGCACCGAACTACGCCCTAAGCCATAGCGAACGGCTGCTTGGCGAGGCGCTGCAGGGTAAGCGCGACAAGGTGGTGATCGTGAGCAAGTTTGGTCACCAACCGGGCGGCGGGTTGGATTTCAGCGCCGATGGCTTTTGGCGCAGTCTGCACGGCTCCCTGGCCCGCCTGAAGACCGACTACCTGGATGTCTTCTTGGCCCATTCACCCCCGATGGACGTCCTTAATGGCCAGCATGAAATTTGGCCCGCGTTGCGCGAGGCCCAACAGCAGGGCAAAATCCGCCACTACGGTGCCAGTGTCGACTATGCCCATGAGGTGCGTGAAACGCTGCAAACCACCGATGCCCAGGTGCTGGAGCTGATGTTCAATGTATTGCATCAGGATGTCCGCCTGGCCTTCGATCTGGTGCGGCAACATGACATCGGCGTGATCACCAAGGTTCCGCTCGACAGCGGTTGGCTGAGCGGAAAATACCATGCCCAGAGTACCTTTGATGGGGTGCGCGCGCGCTGGGATGCGACCGAGGTGCGTCGGCGTGCGGCGTGCATCGATGATTTACAGTGGTTGGTCTCGGCCGATCGCAGCCTCGGTCAGCAAGCTCTCGCCTATTTGCTCAGCTATGCTGAGGTGACGGCGGTGATCCCCGGCATCCGTTCGAGCGAACAGTTACAGGCGAATTTTTCCAGTGCCGGCCTGAGCCTCAACGCCGTGCAACGATCAAAGCTGGAACAGTATTGGAATAGCCTCACCACCTCAGGCCAGCAGCTGCTACCCTGGTAACCTTTAGAATAGATGGGAGATACAATGGAATATCGTCGTTTAGGCAAGTCCGGACTGAAAGTAAGTGCCCTATCCCTGGGTTCCTGGGTGACCTTTGGCAAACAGGTCGATATGACCGATGCCACGGCGCTGCTGAAAACCGCTTATGATGCCGGCGTTAATTTTTTCGACAACGCCGAAGGCTATGAGGCCGGGCTATCGGAACAGATTATGGGTGAGGCCATTGCCGGCCTGGGCCTTGCGCGCGATACCTATGCCGTGTCGTCTAAGGTCTTTTGGGGCGGTGCCAAGCCGACCCAGATGGGCTTGAGTGCCAAGCACGTGCGCGATGCCTGCGACGCGGCATTGGTGCGCCTTAAGGTTGACTACCTGGATCTGTTTTTTTGCCACCGTCCCGATATCGACACGCCGATCGAAGAAACGGTTCGCGCCATGCACCAGTTGGTGCTGCAGGGCAAAATCATCTATTGGGGCACCTCTGAATGGTCTGCTCAGGCGATCACCGAGGCTCATGCCGTGGCCCGTCAATACAATTTGACCCCGCCGACCATGGAGCAACCGCAATACCACCTGTTGCATCGGGATAAGGTTGAGGCGGAATTTCGGCCCCTGTACGAAGATTACGGCATGGGTACGACCATCTGGTCACCGCTGGCCTCTGGTCTGCTGACCGGCAAGTACAGTGCCGGCATTCCCGATGACAGCCGGCTGGCCTTGCCCGGTTATGAGTGGCTGCGGGATCTCTGGAGCACTGCCGACGGTGCGCAGAAGATGGCGAAGATTCGCGCGCTCGGTGAATTGGCCGATAAGTTGGGCATAAGCCTGACCCATCTGTCACTGGCCTGGTGCCTGAAAAATCCGAACGTCAGCACCGTTATCCTCGGTGCGTCCAAATTGACGCAACTGGAGGATAACCTCAAAGCACTCGACTGCGTGCCGTTACTCACCCCCGAGGTGATGGCACAGATTGAAATCTGCGTCGATAATCGACCGCCTGCCGCCAAACCTTGGGGGCAATAAGTCAGCCTTGAGCCATGCATCACTGAAGAGTTTGATACTCGACGCCACGCGGTTGCGATTGATCCTCTTGTCGCTCGCAATGGGCTTGGCCGGCGCGGCCATTATGCCGGTGATGAGCACCCATTTGGCGGTAAACCTGCACATCGAGCCGATGTGGATCGGTGTCCTGTTTGCCGCCAATACCCTGTCCGGGGTCCTGGTGTCGCACTGGTTGGCCAAACAATCCGATGCCGGACTGAGCCGCATCGGTATTATTCGAGTCTGCGTCTCGATTTCCTTCGTGGCCTCCATCGGGCTGGGTTTGGCCGAACAATACTGGCTGCTGCTAATTACCGGGATGCTGATGTTTGGTGCGGTGTCGCCGGTGCAGCCGCAGCTCTTTGCGCTGGCGCGCGAGCAGGTTGGCGATGCCGATGCCACCCTGTTTCAGTCGCTCTTGCGCGCAACCTTCTCGCTCAGCTGGATTATCGGGCCACCGCTCGCCTACCTACTGTTCGCCCGGATTGGCTTCTTAGGCCTGACCCTGATCTGCGCGCTGATTTTCTTGCTTACCCGTCTGAATGTTGCCTCAATCCAAGACGCGCCGCTGCCCGCCGTGCGCACCGAGCCGCAGCCGACTGATAGTCGCCTGAAATGGATGATCCTGGCGATTGCCGCCACCTTTGCCTCGAACAATATGTATATCGTCTATATGCCGATTTACAGCTACGACAGCTTGCAACTGGCGGCCGTGGTGCCGGGCTTTCTGATGGGCGCCGCCGCCGGACTGGAAATCCCCATTATGATTGGCGCCGGCATTTTCGCCGGTCGTTGGCGCCTGTTTTCCCCGCTCAAACTGGCCGCTGGCTGTGGCCTGCTGTTCTATTTGGGGGTTTATTGGTCCGACAGTCTGGTCCCGCTGGTGCTGTTGCAGATCTTTAATGGCGCCTTTATCGGCGTGATGGCGGGCCTGGGTATCTCGGTATTTCAGGCCCTGATGCAGGGTCGGATGGGCATGGCATCGACCCTGTACAGTAACGCCATCAAGGTCGGCAGTCTGGTCGGCGCCCTGTTAGGCGGTGCCGTTGCCCAGTGGCTGAGTATTCAGGCGGTATTTGGCGTCTGCGCCCTGATGGCGCTGGTGGCCTTGCTGGCTCTGGTCAAGGCCTCCGCTGGCAACCGAAGCTAACGCCCAGGCGGATCCAGCGGGGCAAAACCCTTTGTGCCCGAGCAGGGCTTGGGCTATGATTTCGGCTAATTTGAAAACGTTACCAAATCATCTGCCGAGGCTCCCCCCATGACTAAAATCAGTGACCTGCTGCTCCAGAACGCTTGGCAGAATCCGACCCTGGTGCAGCACAATCGCCTGCCGGCCCACGCGCCGCTGGCCGGCTACCGCTCGACCGACCAAGCCCGAGCGCAAATCAGCTCGCAACGACGCCTGCTTAACGGTGATTGGTCCTTTGCCTACTTCGAACGGCCCGAGGCGGTGCCCGATACAATCGTGTTCGATGCCTATCCCTTTAGCGAAACGCAGACGGTGCCCTCCAATTGGCAACTGCAGGGCCACGATCGACCGATCTACACCAATGTGCAATATCCCTTCGCCGTGAATCCACCGACTGTGCCAGTGGACAATCCGACCGGTGTCTATCGGCGAAATTTTGACCTGTCCAGTACCGATCTCCAGAGCCAGTGTCGGATCATTTTCGATGGTGCCAACGCCATGCTCTATCTGTTTTGCAACGGTCATTACGTGGGTCTGAGCAAAGACAGCCGGCTGCCGGCCGAGTTTGACCTGTCCGCCTTTGTGGTCGAGGGCCACAATCAGATTACCGCCATGGTCTTGCGCTGGTGCGATGGCAGCTATCTGGAAGATCAGGATATGTGGTGGCTCAGTGGCCTGTTCCGCGACGTGTCCCTGCTGCTCAAGCCGGCGTTCGCCATTGCCGACTATTGTGTCCAGACCCACCTAGATGCCCTCTATCGCGATGCTGAACTGCGCATCGAAACGCGTATTTCGGGCACCTTGCCGGCCGCCCCGGCCCAGCTTCGGGCGCAACTGTTCGATGCCGATCATTGCATCGCCGATGAGCGGGTCAATCTGGGCAGCGCCGCCGTCGATGAGCATGGCGGCTATCCCGAATTAGCCCATCACTCGATAGCGCTGCTCAATCCGCGCAAATGGACGGATGAAACACCCAATCTCTATACCCTGGTATTGAGCCTTGAAGACAGCCAGGGCGAGGTACTCGATGTCGAACGCACTCAGGTCGGTTTTCGCACGGTGGAGATTCGCGGCGGGCAGTTGCGGGTCAACGGCCAGGCTTTGCTGATCCGTGGCGTAAACCGACACGAGCACCACCCAACCCGTGGCCATGCCGTGACGCGCGCCGATATGGAACAAGACGTGCGCCTGATGAAGCAATTCAACTTCAATGCCGTGCGCACCTCGCACTACCCCAATCATCCCGACTTCTATGCCCTATGTGACCAATACGGGCTCTATGTGGTCGATGAGGCGAACGTTGAAACACACGGCATGTGGCCCTGCTCTCGGCTATCGGAAGATCCGCTCTGGCTCAATGCCTATGTCGAACGGATGACCCGCTTGGTGCTGCGCGATCGCAATCACCCGTCGATTATTATCTGGTCACTCGGCAATGAATCGGGTGTCGGCAAGAACCATCATGTGATGTATCAGTGGACTCAGGCGATCGATCCGACCCGCCCGATCCAATATGAAGGCGGTGGGGCCGATTCGGCGGTGACCGATATTATTTGCCCGATGTATGCGCGCGTCGATACCGATATGGCGCATCCGGCGGTGCCCAAGTGGTCCATCAAAAAATGGCTCGGTCTGCCCGATGAACAGCGCCCACTGATTCTCTGTGAATACGCGCACGCCATGGGCAATAGCCTGGGTTCGTTCGATAAGTATTGGCAGGCCTTTCGCCAATACCCCCGCTTGCAGGGTGGTTTTATTTGGGACTGGGTCGATCAGGGCCTAACCCAAGTCGATGCTCAGGGCACCGAATTTTCGGCCTATGGTGGCGACTTCGGCGATGTCCCGAACGACCGACAATTCTGTATCAATGGTCTGATGTTCCCCGATCGAACGCCCCATCCAACAGCATTCGAAGCCAAATTCTGCCAACAGCATCTGCACTTTGAGCGGATACCGGGCGATGCCTTGGCGGTGCGAGTAAGCAGTGAGTTTCTCTTTCGCAGTACCGATAATGAGATCCTGAGTTGGCGCGTGCTGGAAGACGGCGTGGCGATCCTTGCCGGTCAGGCGCCGATAATGGTCCAAGCGGGGGGCAGCGAGCGTATTGAGCTCGCGACTGCCTTGCCGCCGGTTCGTCCCGGTTGCAACTACCAGTTGACGCTCGAAGTGCACCTCAAGGCGGCCACTGCCTGGGCCGAGGCGGCGCATCTGTTGGCCCAAGCCCAGATGGCCTTGCCGATGTCGATGGCACTGGCTCCGGCTGTGATCAGGCCCAGTGGTGCGCTCACGCTGGTACTAGGCGAGATCCACAGGGTGCAGTGTGGCGCGGCCGAATGGCAGTTCAATGCCTACACCGGCCTGTTGCTCAGTTGGCGTAAGGCCGACGGTGTCGAGCTGATCGCCCGCGCGCCGCTCGACAATTTTTGGCGCGCGCCGCTCGATAACGATATTGGCACCAGCGAAGCCCATAAGATGGACCCCAATGCCTGGATGAGTCGCTGGCAGGCCGCCGGACTGGATCGCCTGGCGCGCACCCTGGTGTCGATCGATACCGAGCAGCACGAGTCGAGGGTGGCTGTCTGCGTCAGTCAGCAGCATTGTGTCGATGGTAATGTGCTGCTTGCCTCCGTTTGGCGCTATAGCTTTTATGCCGACGGCAGCTGGGACTTGGCAATCTCGGTGCAGGTGGCGCCTGGCTTACCACCCTTGGCGCGGGTCGGTATTGAATTGGGCTTGAGAGACATTCAGAGTCGAGTCGATTGGGTCGGCCGTGGGCCGCACGAGAACTATCCCGATCGCAAACATTCGGCCCTGTTCGGTGCCTATTCGGCGCCGATCGATGATTTTTTTACCCCTTATGTGTTTCCGACCGAAAGCGGCCTGCGCTGCGATTGCCAGTCGGTCCAGGTTGCCGGGGTCGCGGTTGCCGGGGCCTTTCATCTGGGCGTCAGTCGGTACAGTCAGAGCACGGTGGCCTCGGCCAAACATACCCATGAGCTGCAGAAGGATAGCTGCCTGTATCTGCGGCTCGATGCCGAGCATATGGGCGTGGGTGGGGATGATTCCTGGAGCCCCAGTGTGCATCCAGAGTTTCTCTTGGCGCGCACCGCTTATCGCTACAGCCTGACCTTTCGCTGAGGCTTAACCGCTCCGTAAGTCGCTTAATTGGGCATTGAGTCGACCATTTTCATCGGCCGCCTGAGTCAGTTGGTCTTTGGTAATGCGCAGTTCTGCCCGTCGCTCTAATATCTGCTGGTGGGCAACTTTGATCGTTGCGTAATGGTCTTTAAGCTGGCGATTGACCGAGCGTGCCTTATTCAGGGCCACCTGCCTCTGCTTCAGTTTGTTTTCCAACGACAGGCGTCTGAACCGGCTGGAGTTGGCCTGCGCGCCTAATTGTTCGGACATCTTATGGGCATAATTGGCCTGCGTTTTCAGCGCATTGAGTTGTGCCGCCAACTTTGTCGCGACGCTCGGATCGGTATGGGTAATCCGCTCTTCAAGGTCTAAGGTCGCATTGAGAATGTTGAGCTGATGGGTGCGCAATGAGGCCGCGCTGAGATGATCCCGGTTGTCGGCAACAGGGTCTGCCTTTAGCGCTCCGCGCAACCCGGCCAGTAAGCTTTTTAACTGTTGGACCTGGCCTGCCAAGCTGCGGTTGGTTTGGTGATGCTGAGCCAACTGATAGACCACAAAAGCAGCCAGTCCGATAACCATGACCGCGAGATTAACCATCACTACAACTGGAACGCTTGTTGACACTATGCCGAATCCTAAATGCTTGATACGCACCTAAAAACGATAGCAGAGGATTTTCGTTAAGTCGAACCAGTCGGCCGTTGGCAGCATCCTTGCTACCGCGCTGTATCGGCGCCACGGGCACGCGCGGTAAGCTTGTCCAGTGGCGTCTTGCTAGTGGCCTTGCTGACAGATGGCCAGATACTGTCGTACGACGGTATTGATACCGAGCTCCAGACATTCAACCACCAAAGCATGGCCGATCGAAACTTCCTGAATACCGGGGATGGTAACGAAGCGCGGCAGATTGTCCAGATTGAGGTCGTGCCCGGCGTTCACACCCAGCCCCAGGTTGACGGCCAGAGCCGCAGCCTCGTGATATTGTTGGTAGATGTCCTGTCGGTTCGGCCGATTAAAGGTGTCGGCATAGGCCTCGGTGTAGAGTTCGATCCGATCCGCTTGGGATTGGGCCGCAAGCCTTACCTGCGCCAAATCCGGATCGAGGAAGATCGAAATCCGTGTGCCGCTGTTTTTCAGTCGACTGAGGATCGGTGCTAAGAAAGCACCCTGGGTGTGAAAGTCGAAACCGTGATCGGATGTCAGTTGGCCCGGTAAATCGGGCACCAGGGTAGTCTGGTCCGGCCGAACGGCCTCGATCAGCTGGAGAAAATCTTCCGACGGATAGCCTTCGATGTTCAGTTCAATCCCGTCCAATGGGCGAATCAGGTCACCCAGGTCATGAGCATCCTGACGGGTGATATGGCGTTCGTCCGGGCGTGGGTGAATGGTGATGCCCTTAACACCCAAGGTGATGAATTTTTTCGCAAATTCCACGACATTCGGCGCATCGTGCCCGCGGGCATTGCGCAACAGGGCAATTTTATTCAGGTTCACACTGAGTTCGGTCATGCTTTATCCTCAAAAAACTCGGTTGGTGGTATTGAAGCGCGCCAGTTTAGCCCGAAGCGCCGTCGGTGGGCGATTAATTTCGTCTTGGCCGATCGGCGCACGGCCGGCAAACCTTATATCTCAAGCCCAGCCTCATCTGCGGCGACCACGTCGGTTTCGCTCAGGGCCGCCTCGGTCCAACGTTGCACGGCAGGATGAGCGAGCAATTTGACCTGATAGGCACGTGCGGCCGGCGATAGCTCAATACCATAGGTCTCAAAGCGCAGCGCCACCGGGGCATAGAAACAGTCGGCGATGCCGAAGGTGTCAAATAACCAGTTATCGGGCCGATGATCGGACCAGATGGCATCGATGCGGGCGATGTCGGCTCTACATGCAGCACTGAGGTCAACCTTGCGTTTGGCGCGAATGTTCATCGGCAGCGCGGCGCGCAGGGCCGTAAAACCGGCATGCATTTCGCAGCAGATGGCGCGCGCCTTGGCTCGGTCTGGCGCGTTGCGCGGCCAGCCTTGACCTGCCAAGTGGACCTCGGAGACATATTCACAGATAGCCAGTGAGTCCCAGACCAGAACGTCGGCGTCGACCAAAACCGGTACCTTGCCCGCTGGCGAATGCGTCAGCAATCGGGCGCGCAGTCGGTCGGGCTGGAGCGACTCGTTCACTTCGTCGAAGGGCAGGTCAAAAGCGCTCAGCAATAGCCAGGGGCGCAAGGACCAGGTTGAATAGTTCTTATTACCGATAATGAGTTTTGTAGTCATAGGGCAATGCCTCGCCAGGAGTGTTCAATCAGCAGCTGTCGATCGTCGTACAGACGCGCGACAAATTGGCAACCTGCCATCACCCGACCGACGCCCATGGGCGTGCCCGTCATGAGGATGTCGTTGTCCTGTAGGCTCATAAAGCGGGTCAGTTCTGAGATTATAGTCTGCGGCGGGTACAGCATTAGACCCGGATCGCCCGCTTGGGTCAGTTTATCGTCGATATGCAGGGTAAAGGACAGTCTATTGATGTCATCTGGCAGGGCGACAAACGGACTGAAGGTGGCTGAGCCATCGAAGGCCTTGGCTCGCTCCCAGGGCAGACCCTGCTTTTTAAGCTGGTTTTGTAGGTCGCGCCGGGTCAAATCAAGCCCCAACCCGATCCCCACCAGCGCGCCGTCACCGATCAGAAAACACAGCTCACATTCGTAATCCACCGGCCCACCAGCGTGCGCCAAGAGTCGATCGCTGATGGCGCTGCTGGGCTTATTAAAGACCACCATCGCCGAGGGTATTTCGTTGCCCAATTCGGCAATATGTCCCGCGTAGTTGCGGCCAATACAGACAATTTTACCGGGAAATATCGGGGTGTCTTTATAGATTACCGGGGTCATCGTAAATCCTCGATCGGGGTCATTTAGTCCAAAAACACAAAGCGGTCGGCACCATCAAAAAGCCGAACCTGAATGCCTTGAACCTGCTCAGGCGGGCACATTCGGGCGTTGATGCTGACTCGTGCCACGGCCGGATCGGCCTTGTCGGTGGTGCAATAGTGGGTCACGCAGCCACAGTCCGGGCAATGATGAAAGTCGATGCAGTGCTCGCCCCGACTATAGGTACGGGTGCTGCCGCGACGAACTGTGATCAGCACCTGGTCCGGGCGGAAGTGTGCCCAGCGGGCACCGTAGCGCACACAGATGGAGCAGTTACAGTCGGTGAGCAGCGTCGGCAAGAGATCGGTCGTAAAGCTGACGTTGGCGCAATGGCATTGGCCGTTTAACATGGTCTGATCTCCATTCGGTAGTCGCCCAGAGCGTTTAGGCACGGGCGCGTCGGTCGAGCCACCACTGGCCAAAAATAAGCAGGAAAGCGCCGATCATAATATAGACATCGGCTAGGTTAAAGATGCCCGTGCGCAGCCCACCAAAGCCCAGGTTGAGAAAATCGACCACGGCACCCTCATTCAGTGCCCGATCGATAAAGTTGCTGAAGCCACCGACAAACACCAGTCCCAGTGCTACCAAGGCCAATCGGTCCATCTCCTTGCTCTTGAGCAGATAGACCAGTAAGGCCAGTAAAAACAAACCCACTAAGGCGGTAAAGATTAAAAAGCGTAGGTGGGGTGGCAAGCTGGTCCCCAAGCCCAAGAAGGCGCCGGTATTTTCGGCATAGACCACTCGTATGGTGTCAAATAGAAAAGTGAACCGGGGCCCACCCTGAAGGGTTGAGCTGGCCCAGACCTTGGAGAGTTGGTCGATCAAAAGGCCGACGAAAATTAGCGGGGCCAAGATGGCCAGTCGGGCGGTCAGGGGTATGATCATGGCCGGTGAAGTGTCCAATGGTGAATGAGGCGCCCAGTATACCTGAATTTTTGAGGGCAAAAAGGTTGGCGAGGCCCAACCTGCCATCGAGCGGATTGGTCAAGGCAAATACTTCAGCGGCAACGGCTTAGCCTTAATAATATCACGCAGCAGAAAGCTCGAATGAACCCCATCGACGCCGGCAATGGTGGTGATATGTTTCAAGAGTACCTGATGGTAGTGATCCATATCGGGTACCACCACCTTGAGCTGATAATCGGAGTCCTGGCCGGTCACCAAAAAGCACTCGATGACCTCATCGATTGCGGCCACGGCCTGTTCAAAATGCTCGAACCGGTCTGGGGTGTGTCGATCCATGCGGATGCCGACTATGGCCACCAAGTTCAAGTTGAGCGCCGAGCGGTTAATCAGGGCGATACGCTGGTCGATAAAGCCGCGTTCTTCTAGATTTTTGATCCGCCGGGAGCAGGGCGAGGCCGATAATCCGATGCGCTCCGCCAGATCCTGATTGGATAGACCGGCGTCTTTTTGAAGTAGCTCGAGAATCTGTCGGTCATACCGGTCTAATTTAGATAAGTTTGCCATAATAAACTCCATTCCTGCATGATAAGAGCGTTAAAATTTATATATGCCAGTTTATATTGCGCTATTTTTTAGAATAAAGCCAAATGCGCAAGGACATTGCGATACCAATGCCCTAATCTAGTTATGTTCTTCGGCAACCTTGGCTCGACAGACTTTACCCCAGTCTGCATAGGTGACGGCAACTTACCGGTTGCGCGATCCGCCCCATGTCCGCCCACCCATCCGGTGACGAACAGGCCATATCCCGGCAGAAGAACAGGCTAGACTGAAATTTATAACCCGGATCGGACGTGCGTCCGATCCGGGTCACACGCTGCATAACCTAAACCAATAGGGTGAACCATGAGCACTTCAGAGCAACAGGACAATCATTCAGTGGCCCAGCAGATGGCTGCGGCGGGCTCGTTTGACCATCGCAAGTATAAGGCCTATCCACGTCTGAACCTGACTGACCGAACCTGGCCGGATCAGGTTATCAGTGAGGCGCCGATCTGGTGCAGTGTTGACCTACGCGATGGTAACCAGGCCCTGGTGAAACCGATGACGGTGGCCCAGAAGGTGAAGATGTTTGCCCTGTTGGTGAAGTTGGGCTTTAAGCAGATCGAAATTGGCTTTCCATCGGCGGCACAGCCGGAGTTTGATTTTGCGCGTAAGCTGATAGAGGACAACCTGATACCCGATGACGTCACGATTCAGGTCCTGACCCAGGCGCGTGAGCATCTGATCGGTAAAACCTTTGAGGCGCTCAAAGGCGTTAAGCGGGCGATTGTCCATGTCTACAACTCGACCTCGACCGTGCAGCGGGAACAAACCTTTAGCATGAGTCAGGCGCAGATTGCCGGCATCGCCGTACAGGGCGCTCGTTGGGTGCAGGAGTACGCCGCGCGCAACCCCAATACCGAGTGGACCTTTCAGTATTCTCCGGAAAGCTTCACTGGCACAGAAATAGACTACGCCATCGAGGTGTGCAATCAGGTTATCGATGTTTGGCAGCCAATCCAGGGTCAGCCGGTGATTATTAACCTGCCCGCCACGGTCGAAATGTCGACCCCCAATGTGTTTGCCGATCAAATTGAATATATGTGCCGCGCCTTGCATCAACGCGAGCAGGTGATCGTTTGCTTACACACTCACAACGATCGTGGTTGTGGCGTGGCGGCAACCGAATTGGGTCTGATGGCCGGGGCCGATCGCGTCGAGGGTGCGCTGTTAGGCAATGGTGAGCGGACCGGCAACATGGATCTGGTGACCCTGGCCATGAACCTCTATTCCCAGGGGGTGGACCCTAAACTGGATTTTAGCGATGTCCAAGAAATGCTCCGAGTCTGTCAAGAATGCACCGACTTGCCGGTACATCCGCGTCATCCGTGGGTGGGCGAACTAGTCTATACCGCTTTTTCCGGCAGTCACCAGGATGCGATCCGCAAGTCCTTGCAGTTCCACCATGACAAGGGTCTGGCTCATTGGGAAGTGGCCTATCTGCCGATCAATCCAGCCGATCTGGGGCGCGATTATGAAGCGGTCGTGCGCATCAATAGCCAGTCGGGTAAGGGGGGTGTTGCGCACGTACTGGAGCGCGACTACGGCATCGAATTGCCCAAGTGGATGCATCAACACGTCAGTAATGTGGTGCAAAAGGCGGCGGAGCAAGCCGGTTCGGAGGTGCGCAGCAAGGAAATTAAGGCGCTCTTCGATGACCATTTTGTTGCCGTGCCGGCCGGCTGGAACCTGCGCGGCTATGATTTGAGCTCGCAAAACCAACAAACCGAGGCGACCTTTCGCATCGAGGCGGCCGAACCTATTGAATTGACCGGGCGGGGTGTGGGCGCGCTCGAGGCCCTCGCCGATGCATTGGGCCGTCACTATGGCGTGGCCATTAAGGTCAGCCAGTTTGATGAACATGCGCTGCGCCAGGGCACCGACTCCGATGCGATCGCCAGTGTCTGTGTTAGCGTCGATGGGGTTGATTCGGTCGCAGCCGCGATCCATGAAGATACCACGACAGCGAATTTGCAGGCCCTGTTGTCGGCCGTCGGGCGCGCAGCCAAGCGGGTGGCCGGTCTGCAATCGGTCGGTTAAGCCCGGCAGCAAACTCCATCTGGCTGGCCATCGACCCGCTGTGGGACACTGCCCAGGTTCGGATCCCGGGCCGCAGGGTGCAAGGTTGCATCGGTGGGCTTCGGGGTCCACTTCGTAACGGCCCGCTCGGATCGGCCTAAGTAAGGAGCAGCACAGATGTTAGCAACGCTACTGGGATTGTTGGACGACAACAAGATAGCCCTGGATCAGCAAAAATCGGAAGCCATTATCGCGCTGACGACCCTGCTGTATCAGGCCGATGGCAAGGTCAAATTGACGGAACAAGACCTCTTTGCTCGCCTGCTCGAGGACTTGCCTTGGCACAACCCGGGCATTTCCAAGGCCGCCTATCACCAAGCCCTCATTGCTGACAGCCTCCAAGCCCTGAAGGGGAATCATTTGGCGGACTATCTGGCCCCGCTGGTTCCGGCACTAAAATCCGATGCACGGGTGCTGACCCTGTTGCGTGAGCTGGCAATAACCGATGGCAATTTGGATGCGAAGGAAGCGGAAATACTGCAGCTAGTGTCCAGCATGATGGTCTCGGAGCCGGCTAGCTCGAGCAAGCCCCTCAGTAACGGTAGCTGAGCACCGCACCATAGAAGTTGTAACCGTTATTGGGCAGGACCATGTCGGCATTGGACAGATGCTGATAACGTAGGCCGACCTTAAGATCGCGGTACTCCATGGCAATCCCCAAAACCTCGCCAAACTGAAAATGGGTCGATAGGCTTCGCTGCCGATTCTCCGTTAAGCTTATATAGTTAGCGCCCAGTCCGGTCTCGATAAAGGGTGCCCAGCTGAGGTTGGTCCAGCGCCACTCCAACAGAGGGGTTAAGCCTAAGGTGAGGTCGGCTGGGGAGGGCGCGGTCTGGCCCATGGCCAATTCCATGTGCCCACTGAGCGTCAGGGGGCCGACTCGGCGCAACGGGTTGGCCAGATCCCAGAGCCAGAGCAGTCGGGTTCGAGCAAAGTCTTCATCTAGGCCGTAGTCGAGTCCGACGCCCGTTAAGCGCATCGGATTCCAGGCCAATAAGGATAGGACGGAAACACCAATGGCCGCCGGACGCGCGGCTGGATTGGCGGATGCCATGCCGATAGTGAGCAGCATTAGGATGAGGCCAAGGATTTTTTTCACGAGCGATCCTATCTGAATGGGTTAAGAGTGCGCCTAGGAACGCCCCGAGTGCGGTATCTTAGCGAATTTGACAACCTATAGACACCCATCTACCGAGCCATATTGCCAACCGAGATCCGTCAGGCCCTTGTCCCTCGCCATCGCGCCCCTATACTAATGATTCACCCAGTCCAATAAGAAGCTATTGTGTTTACGTCGCGCTTTGCCACCGAACTGCCCGAGACCTGCAGTCGAGTCATGCCCACACCACTGGCCGAGCCCTATTGGGTCTGCTGGAATCAATCGCTGGCCGAGCGCATGCAACTGCCGTTAGTGGCCAATGCCGATATCCTCGGCGTTATGGCGGGCACGGCGCTGTTCCAGGGCCACGAGCCAATAGCGCAAAAATACGCGGGTCATCAATTTGGTGGTTGGAATCCAGGACTGGGCGATGGTCGAGGCTTACTTTTAGGCGAGTGGCTCGACCCGAGCGGTGTCTATTGGGAAATGCATCTCAAAGGTGCCGGCAAGACACCCTACAGTCGCTTTGGTGATGGCCGTGCCGTGCTGCGGTCCTCGATCCGTGAATTCTTGGGCAGTGAGGCGCTGCATGGCCTCGGTGCGCCGACCACCCGCGCCCTAGCCTTAGCCGGTTCCACTGAAGCGGTGTATCGAGAAACCCTTGAGACGGGCGCGACCCTGATGCGCGTGGCCAGCAGCCATATTCGCTTCGGTCATTTCGAATGGCTGGCGCACCGCCAGGACATAGATCAACTCAAGGCGCTGACCGCCTTCACTATTAAGCATCACTTCCCTCAATGCCAGGACAACGCCGATCCGATCGTCAGTCTCCTGCGTGCGGTGATCGAGCAAACCGCGCAGATGATTGCCTATTGGATGGCCTATGGTTTCGTCCACGGCGTGATGAATACCGACAATATGAGCATAGTCGGCGAAACCTTCGATTACGGGCCCTATGCATTTCTCGACCAGACACGACCCAATGCGGTCTATAACCATACCGACGCCGAAGGACGCTATGCCTTTAACCAACAGCCCTCGGTGGCGTTCTGGAATTTGCAGCGCTTGGCCCAGGCCTTGGCGCCGCTGACCGATTCGCAGTTGTTGGCCGCTGCGGTGAGCGACTTCGATCAGTGCCATCGGAAGCATTACTATGAACTGCTCAATCAACGACTTGGCGGCTCATCTGAGCGGCCCATTGAGCCCGAGTTATTGGATGAATGGCTGGCCCTATTGGCCGCAGAAGGCAAAGACTTCCACACGCCCTTTCGACGCCTGGCCAACTTACCGCTGACCGAATGGCCCGGCCTAAAGGATGACTTTATCGATGCGCCGCGCTTCGCCGCCTGGTGTGCTCGCATCCTGACCCAGACCGAAGCCGATGAGACCGAGCGCCAGCGTCAGATGCTTGCCTCTAACCCAGTGACTGTGGCACGCAGTCATCATCTCCAGGCGGTCATCGATGCCGCGCAGACTGGTAATTTTGGCCCCTTGGAATCGTTCTTTGCGGCCCTGCAAGACCCCTTTACCGAACGGGCCGAATGGGCCCGTTGGCATCAGCCACCGGCCGCGGCCGCGCCTGCACCGATCCTAAGCTGCAGCAGCTAAGTCAAGGCCCGCGCGGGCGGGCTAGAGATTCAGTGGAACGTTGGTGGTAGACTGCCAACACTGACGGATTGAGTGGTTAACATGGAAAATCTTTGGCAACGGATGAGTGCGGTCGCCGATCGGGCGATTGCCTCGGGTCAGTTGGTGATACGGCCCAGCGAATACGAAATCATCAGCCAGGGTGGCATTGATTTTGTGGTCCGCTATGCGCCCTCTGTGGCAATCGAAAAACCCATCACCGCGTCACCGGCTAATCCCTTTTTAACACCCGACCCGGCGCTCTGGGTGGAAACCCTGGGCCAGAGCCATCATCTGCTGCTGAATAAATACAGCCTGCTGCCGTTACACGGCCTGATCACCACGCAAGGTTTTGTTGAACAGACCGGCTTACTGAATTTGGCCGACTTCAGCGCCATCGCCATGGTGTTGGATCAGGTCGATGGCCTGGTGTTCTATAACGGCGGCCCACTGGCCGGGGCTTCCCTGGCACACCGCCATTTCCAGCTGGTGCCCAAAGATTTGGGCGCGGGCGTCCTGCCGATCGATGCGGCGGTTTTGCGTTGGCAGCAAGATTCTCATCAGAGCATCTATCCCTTTGTCCATCGCGTTCATTGGCTGCCGAATTGGCAACCGGATACCCTGCTGGAAGCCTGGCAGAAGCTGGAATACAGTTGGCAAGCCTGCAATCTATTGATTACCCGAGACTGGATGCTGGTGGTGCCTCGTACCCAGGCCTCCGTTGGGGGTTTAGCGATTAACAGCTTAGGCTTGGCCGGCGGCCTGTTGGCACAAGACCCAGCTGAACGCGCGTTGATTCGGCGCAGCGGACCCATGGCGCTCTTGCATCAGGTGTGTCGGTCGGATCAATAGAAAACGAAGGCACCAAAGCCGCGTACCTGCTCTTTTTGTCCGTTGAGATCGGCCGAGGTCGTCAGGGCCACCTGTCGAGACGCTAAGCCTTGGGCCTTGGCGACCTGCAAAAACCCATTCAGGGCATTGAAACCACAGGCTTCCTGGCTGACAAAGCCGCTATCAAAGGCGCGAATGCGCCGCGCGGAGTGTTGATCCTGCGCGATAACCTCTCGGTAGGGCCGGTTGCGGCTGAGGCCGGTGCTGATTACCAATAGGGTTTCCGGTCCGCCCCATAGGGACGATAGAATCTCGGCCAGCACCGGCGTGCTGCAGTCACCGACTAGCAGGGGAATCAGGCTGAAGTCCTCCAGGACGGTCTGCAGAAAGGGTAACTGCACCTCAATACTGTGCTCCATATCTTGCTGTACCGCCAATTCGTTAACCTCTGGGTGCTCGAGCAAGGCTCGGCAGGCGGGCTGGTCGACGGCCACATCGCCTAAGGGCGTGCGAAAAGCAGCACATCGTGGTGTCCACAGGCCCTGAGTTGGGTCACGGTGGCAGGTGCCTAAGATAACCACCCGCTTGATGGTGTCGTAGATCGGTTCCAGCAGTCGATAAGCACCGGCCGCAGTGGCACCGGAAAACGGATAGCCCGAATGCGGCACGATTAACGCTTTGGCGGGTCTGGGCAGGGGCTGACTGCCCGCGTCGGCGAGCCAGGATTCAATTTGGGCGAGCAGCCGTTGGCTGTCAGCATCGTAGAGGGTGCCGGCTACGGCAGGGGAACGAATCAACATGTTGCGGGACTCTCTGGCTGGTTGGAGGGTCCAAGACTAGGCGCACCCTAGGGGTGACATCTTGCCTTAGGTCAATTCAGCTCGATCCGATGCCACGGGAATAGCACCGTGCCATCGGTCGAACTAAGGATTTCGGATTGAATCGGTACTTGCTATGGTGGGCTATCTTTGGCGCAGGGCGCAGTGGTTATGAACACAGAAAGTGAGTTTATCTATATACACGATCCGATGTGCAGTTGGTGTTGGGCGCATAAGCCAGTTTGGGATCGGTTCGCGGCGGAATTGGCGGATCGAGTGACGGTGCGCTATTGCGTCGGGGGCTTGGCACCGGACAGCGACGAGGTCATGCCGGTCGCGCAACAACAAGCGATTGCCGGCTACTGGCATCAGATTCAGGGACGCCTGGGCACCGAGTTTAATTTTGATTTCTGGACCGAAAATGAACCGCGTCGCTCCACTTATCCCGCCTGTCGCGCGGTGATCGCGGCGAGTTGGCAGCAGGCGGAGCTGGCCATGATTTCGGCGTTGCAATCGGCCTACTATTTGCGTGCCCTGAACCCGTCGAATGTCGAGGTCCTGCAACAATTGGCCGAGGAGATCGGACTCGATAGCGCCCGCTTTGCCGCCGATCTAGCCTCACCTGAATTGCAGCAGGCCCTAACCGTTGAGCTGAATTTTGCCCGCAGCTTGCCGATTGAAGGCTTTCCATCGATGGTGCTGTTGCATCGCGGCCGTTACCATTCTATTGCGCTCAACTATCAGGACTACAGCGGGGCCTTGCAGCAGGTAGTGGAACTGCTCGAAAACACTTCCGAGTCATAAGTCATATAATCGGCTTCATCTGTTGAAGTACGCTCAAACGCCAGCATATAGGCGGCGTTACCCAACCTAAAAAGAGATTCATCGATGCGTCCTATATTATCCGAAAACCTTGCCCACCCGGCCATCCAGGCCAAGCTGGGCGGTGATCAAAGCTTACTCAACGAGGTCAGGCAGGCCATTGGCCGTCACGCCGTGGTGGTCGTGGGCATGAAACAAAACCCGGTGGTCAAGTCCAGCCGTAAGTTGCTTGATGAGCAGCAGGTAGAACATCTTTATCTGGAATATGGCAGCTATATGTCGAAGTGGCGTGAACGCTTGGCCATCAAGATGTGGACCGGCTTCGAGACCTTTCCGCAAATCTTTATCGGCGGCGCATTGATCGGCGGTTACACCGATCTGAAAGCCCTGGTGGCGGCCGGTGAGCTGAAGGCTCTCCTAGCGGCAGGCAGTGTGTAGGCGTTTTTAGCCTAAGGTCACCAACCGGCTTGGCCGGCTATACCCAATCGCGCCCGGTCAGGTAATAGTCCAGCAGTCGCGCCTCTGCGCTGCCGGCCTCGGGCTGATGGTTATAATGCCATTGCACGGCCGGTGGCAGGCTCATCAGAATGGATTCGGTGCGACCGCCCGACTGCAAGCCAAAGATAGTGCCCCGATCGAACACCAGATTGAACTCCACATAGCGGCCCCGACGAATCTCCTGCCAAGTGCGCTGGGCCGGACTGAAAGGCGTGTCTTGGCGCCGTGCCACGATGGGCAGATAGGCGGCCAAATAGGAATCGCCGACCGACTGCATAAAGGCGAAGGTCGTGGTGAAGTCCCAAGCGTTTAGATCATCATAAAAGATACCGCCGACACCGCGTGGCTCGGAACGGTGGGGCAGGTAAAAATAATCGTCACACCAGCTTTTAAAGCGCGGAAAAACGTCACTGCCGAAGGGTTCGCAGGCGGTCTTCGCGCTCTGGTGCCAGTGCCGGCAGTCGTCATCGAAGCCATAGTAAGGCGTTAGATCGTAACCACCACCAAACCACCAGACCGGCTCCATACCAGCCTTTTCCGCGACAAAGAGCCGAACATTGGCATGCGAGGTCGGTACGAAGGGATTGTGGGCATGCATGACCAGCGACACCCCCATGGCTTGCCAGCGACACCCGGCCAGCTCCGGGCGACTGGCCGTCGCACTGGGTGGCAGGGTGTCGCCCATCACATGGGAAAAGCCGACCCCGCCTTTCTCGAACACCGCGCCATCGACCAGGGTGCGCGAACGGCCGCCGCCGCCGCCGGGGCGCTGCCAGCTTTCTTCGCTGAACAGGCCCTTGCCATCGGCACGCTCCAAACCCTCACAGATTCGGTCCTGCAGTTGCATCAGATAGGTTTTGACGGGTTCGATGTCGAATGTAAAGTCTGCCATAGGGATTCCCTGGTTATGCGCGGTAGCGTTGACCGCTGATTAAATCTTCGATTTGACTGGCCTTGCCGGGCGTTAAGACGCGGCCCGGGACGATAAAGTCGAGCTCGTTGGCCAGTTGCTGACGAACCTGAAGCTGGCGCTCCAGCGCCGGCCGACCCTGACGATTGGCGCTGGTGGACACCAGGGGCTGGCCAAATTGGGCGCACAGGTTGGCCGCGACCGGGTGCGCGGTGACTCGAATGGCCACGGTTGAGCGGCCGCCGGTGATCCACTCGGGCAGCGTACCATTGTGTGGCACGGTCCAGGTCATCGGGCCCGGCCATCGGCTGCACAGGCGCTGCCAGTGTGCGTCGGTTAGGGGCGCCAGAAAAGGCTCGAAGCGTTCGACCCGGTCGCTGATCAGGATGAGACCCTTATGCAGCGGTCGCTGCTTTAACGCCAGCAGGCGGGCAACGGCCGCACCGTCGAAGGGGTTGCAGCCGAGGCCAAAAACGCCTTCAGTTGGGTAGGCAATCAGACCGCCGCGCTGAATAATCGCGACCGCTTGGCGGATAGGCAATGAATAAGGGTGCATAAATTGAGTCGAGTAGTGGCCAGCTGCTTAGGGTAACCAGTGTGCGGGCCTCAGGCAATGTCGGAAAGCGTATAGCCACCCGGTTGTTGTTCGATCAGACCCTCCAGCTCGAGCTCCAATATGGCCTCGAGTAGTTGATGGACCGCCAGCTCAAGGTGGTGGGCCAAACCATCCAGCGGCAGGATGCCAAAGCGCAACAAGGCCATGATCTTCTGCTGCAGCGGGCTAAGGTGGTCCAGGGCGATGGGCTCAGCTTGGGGGCTGGGATGCTGCTGGAACTTAAGATGCCGTAATATATCCTTGGCATCGGCGAGCAGATAGGCGCCGTCCTGAATTAAGCGATGACACCCGGCCGTATTGGGGTTGCCAATATCACCTGGCATCGCAAAGATATCCTTGCCCTGATCTAGGCCATGTTGAGCCGTGACCAATGAACCGCTGTTCAATGTCGCCTCGACCACAACCACCAGCTCGGCCAGTGCGCTGATCAGGCGGTTGCGCCGAGGAAAGTGGCCCGGTCGAGGTTGCGTGCCCAAGGGGTGTTCTGAGAGCAGCAGACCCTGGCTGGCCAGGCTGGCAAATAAGGCCTTGTTGGGCTTGGGGTAACCGACATCGACGCCGCAGCCGAGCACTGCAATGGTCCCACCCTGAACCGCCAAGGCGCCCCGATGACTGGCGCTGTCGATCCCCAAGGCGCCACCGCTGGTCACCACCAGCCCCGCTCGGGCGAGATCGGCGGCTAGGCGATGAGCGTGACTCAGTGCGCCTGGGCTGGCGTGACGACTGCCGACCAGGGCTATCTGGGGCGTCTGCAGCAAGCCGGTATCGCCAATGCCCCAGAGCATCAACGGGGCATCATGGATTTGATTCAGATTCGGCGGATAGGCGCCGTCGGCCAGGCTGATCAGATGGTGGTTGGCCCGTTCGGCCCAGCGCAGCTGGTCTAGGGCCTGGCGATGGATCGGGTGCTGTTCGCCGAGCCGATGCATGGCGCGCAGGGTCACCTTAACAGCCTCGGGCAATGGCCAGCGCTCCGGGTGACGGAACAGATCGGCGGGCGAGTCGACCAGGTTGAGCAGAGTATGACTGCGCTTGAGTCCGAGCTGGGGTACCAATACCCAGCGCAACCAGGCGAGGGTGTCCGAGTGCATAGGCTTCCCTTAGTTGAAATTCCTTGTCCTGAATGACCGGTGTCCCGTCATCTTTCACTCGACCGCCAACCCAGGACTCAAAGCCCAAACACTGGGCTCAGAGCTAGGCGATGCGACTCACCCGATATGGGTTTGTGGCACTATTACAAAAAGCCGGGCGAAAAAAAAGGCGCCTGAGGGCGCCTGTTACCAAGCTGTGATGCAGTTATCAGAAACCCGGGTTGACGATCGGATCGCCCACGCGCATGGGCAGCTTCGCGTCCAATACCAAGCCATAAGACATTTTCTCGAAGGTGCGGAAGACCATCAGCAGACCCGCCTCTTCCTCGGGCAATTGGATGCGGTCCTTGTTAATTGGGTCGCGCACTCGATCACCGCGCCGGTTGATGCGGAAAATCATGCCTGCGGCGACTCCTTCGCGCTCACCGACATTGAGCAGCACCACATCATACTGGCCGATAAAGCTGGCACCGCGGCCGGAGTCGACAATCACCCCATCGACCCCCTGAGGCGGCTCGCTGGGGTAAAAGACCGTTTCCAGCTGCGCCTCATCCGAGGGCAAGATGCGATCCTCGATGGCGACCTGTTGGCTCGAACGCTCTAGCTCGAAGGTTGCGATCTCGCCCTGTAGATTGTCCAGTCGCGCGGTGCCCAGTTCAATCGCCTCATAGCCTAAGCGCTCCTTGGTATAGGGATCTCGGTAAATCTTGCCCATGCGGTATATTTGGTAGGCGGGCAGGTCAACGTTAAATTCCCCGCGGGCATAGACCTGATCCCCAGCGCCGAGCAGCAGGCGGCCTTCCATGCCACTGATAATATAGGGCGCCGATTTTAGTTCTGCGCTTGCTAAGATTCGATTGCCCGATAGGAAGCCGTCGACATGCTCCCGAGGAATGGCCGGAATGGCGCCAAAAATAGGCGTGATTCGCGCCGTCGGTCGCAATTTAACGACGCCATTGGCATCGGCCTGATCGCTATAGATTTTCAAGGTGTTGGCGCTGTCGCTGCGCATAATGGTGGTCAGGCGTCGTTCACCGTCTATCATCACCAGGCCGATGACATCGCCCGGATAAATTAGATGAGGGTCTTCGACCTGTGGATTGAGGTACCAGATATCTTGCCATTTCCACGGGTCGGCGAGAAACATGTCTGAGATATCCCAGAGCGTGTCACCTTTAACAACGACATATTGGTCGGGCACGTCGTCGTTCAGGGTCAATTCATCGGCCCCAGACAGGCCCATGGCGAAACAGCAGCCTAATAATGCAGCGATGATTTTCCTCATGGCCAAATTCCCTATATAATTTGTCTGTTTAGCATGCAACAGACCCTAAAGTACTGGCCGCCATGCCGGTGCTCGCGAGTCTGCTACACTGTTCTCATTTGTTACAAAATGGGTTAAATAGGATGTATTTCACATCGGAAACTTATACTGTCGGCTTTTTAGCGCAATGGGGTCTCCCTATGACGATACCGAGCGAAAACGGTTAACTTTTTTAGTCTAGCAGTCAATCGCAGAGCCAAACACTTTAAAGCCAAATCTGCACAGATAAATCCAGAAAGTGATAACTGGATAACATTTTGGCGAGATCGGGCAAGGCTGTACTTTCCACTCATAAATATTGGTTAAATAGTCCGTTATGGCATTACTAGAGATATTAGAATACCCCGATCCGCGTTTGCGCACGGTCGCCGTGCGGATCGACAAGGTCGACGATGCACTGCGCACCTTGGCCCTGGATATGATCGAGACCATGTACGAGGCGCCTGGCATTGGCCTTGCGGCCAGTCAAATTAATGTTCATCGGCGCTTGGTGGTTATCGACGTGTCCGAACAGCAAGATGCACCGCTTATATTGATCAACCCTGAATATGTGGTCACCGGTGCCCCGATGGAATATCAGGAAGGGTGTCTGTCGGTGCCGGGTTATTATGAAAATGTTACCCGGTTCGACAAAATTCAGGTTAGCGCGCTCAATGAACAAGGCGAGGCCTTGGCGTTTGAGGCCACCGACCTGCTGGCGATCTGCATCCAACATGAGATCGATCATTTGGATGGCAAGCTGTTTGTCGATTACCTGTCCAGCTTAAAGCGCACCCGGATCAAGAAGAAACTCGAGAAGCAACATAAGTTGGACCACTAGGCGATGTCCCTGAACCTTATCTTTGCCGGTACGCCTGAATTTGCGGCCGAGCACCTACAGGCCCTGATCGACAGTGAACATCGGGTCGTGGCGGTCTATAGCCAACCCGATCGGCCCGCTGGTCGCGGTCGTAAACTAACCGCCTCGCCGGTTAAGAGCCTCGCCTTAGCGCATCAGATACCGGTGTTCCAACCCTTGAACTTTAAGAGTGACGCCGCCCAGGCCGAATTGGCTGCATTGCAGGCCGATCTGATGGTCGTGGTGGCCTATGGCCTGATTCTACCGCAAGTGATTCTCGACACCCCACGCCTGGGCTGTGTCAATGTACATGCCTCACTCTTGCCGCGTTGGCGTGGTGCCGCACCAATTCACCGTGCCCTGCTGGCCGACGATGCGCAAACGGGCATAACCATCATGCAGATGGATGCCGGACTCGATACCGGCGACGCGCTGGTAACCGTGGCCTGCGATATTTTGCCAACCGATAGCAGCGCGATACTGCACGACCGTCTTATTGAACTCGGAGCACCCGCCTTGCTGCAGGCCCTGAACCAGCTGGAAACGGCGGCGACGCAGCCGGTTGCGCAGAATTCGGCCCAGGCGACTTACGCGCACAAGCTGGAAAAGATCGAGGGTCAGATCGACTGGTCGGACTCGGCCGAGCAAATCGACCGACAGATTCGCGGCCTGACGCCGTGGCCTGGCGCCTTTACCCAATGGCAGGGCGAGACGGTGCGGTTGCACCAGGCGAGCCTGCCCGGTCAGTCGAGTGAGGCCGCCCCTGGCTCGCTGGTTGCCATGACCAAGGTGGGCTTCGATGTTGCCACCGGCGACGGGGTGTTGCGGATCGAAAAGCTGCAGTTACCCGGTAAAAAAGCCATGAGCGCCAGCGATCTGCTCAACGCCCGGCGCGACCAATTTATCGCCCACCCACAGTTCACTAACTCGGCCATCCTATGAAGTCTATTCGCTATATCGCCGCCGACATCCTGCTAAATGTCGTCGACAACGGCCGCTCGCTCAGCCACGAGTTGCCCGCCGCCCTCGCCGAGCTCGATCCGGAACAGCACGCCTTCCTGCAACAGCTGGTCTATGGCAGTGTGCGCTACTATTTCGCCCTCGATGAACTGATTAACCAGCTGGTCGAAGACCCGCTGCGCGATAAGGAACGATTGCTGCATATGGTGCTGGCCATCGGTATCTACCAGCTCTGGCAATTGCAGGTCGCCGAATACGCGGCCATCAATGAGACCGTAGCGGTCACGGTCGAGGCCGATCGGCAGTGGGCAACCGGATTGGTGAACGGCACCTTGCGGCGTTTTCAGCGCGAACGCGGTGCGATGCTCGCCGATCTGCGTCGGGCCGAGGCCATGCCGGGTTGGTTAAATAAGCGCCTGCGCCAGGCCTGGCCGGAGCAGTATCATCAGATCTGTGCCGACTCAAACCAGTTGGGGCCGATGACTCTGCGCGTCAATCAGCGCCACGGCACGCGAGACGCCTGGCTGGCGCAGGCCAATGAGCAGGGCTTTGAGGCGCATGCCTGTGCCCATTCAGAAGTCGGTGTGACCCTGGCAGCGCCAGCACCGGTGCTGGCGCTGCCGGGCTTTTCCGCCGGTGCCGTCTCGGTTCAGGACGAGGCCGCCCAGCTCTGTGCCCAGCTGTTGAATGTAACGGATGGTGAGCGAGTGCTCGATGCTTGCGCCGCGCCGGGTGGCAAGACTGGCCATCTGCTCGAAAGTGCGAGCATCCAATTAACCGCGTTGGACGTCGACCCCAAACGCCTCGACCGGGTCGCCGAAAACCTAGAGCGCTTGCAACTCAGTGCTCAACTGACCGCAGCGGATGCCGGCGATGTGTCGAGCTGGTGGGACGGTGAGCCGTTTGACGCCATTCTGGTCGATGCCCCCTGTTCTGGCACCGGGGTGATCCGTCGCCACCCCGATATCAAGTTGCTGCGTAAAAATACCGATATCAAGGCGTTGGGCTTGGTGCAGAAAAATCTTCTAACGCAACTCTGGGGCACGCTCAAGCCCGGCGGTCGCTTACTCTATGCGACCTGTTCCATCCTGCCGGATGAGAACAGCCAGCAGATCTCGGCCTTTCTGGCAGCGCACGCCGACGCTGCCTTGGTCGAATTACCCCTGACCGGCGATGTGCCGACGCCCACTGGCGTGCAATGGTTGCCGCAAGCCGGCGGTCACGATGGCTTTTTCTATGCGTTACTGCACAAGGCACGTTAGGCTAACGCAAGACCGGGCTGGCCAGATACGATGGTCGCGCTTAGGCCTCGTCTTTGTTGGCCTGGGTCGGTAACATAGGCTAATCAGGTCAAATAGGTTGGCTGCTGCACGCTAAGCCTCAGCCCACTCGACAACATTACGTTCTAGGACAATGCCATTGAAAATCATTTTGCTCGGAGCCGGACAGGTCGGGAGTTCACTGGCAGAGAATCTTGCCTCGGAAGAAAATGACATCACCGTGGTCGATACCGATGGTAACCGCTTGCGCGAGTTGCAAGATCGGATCGATATTCGCACCGTGATCGGCCTGGCGTCGCTGCCCGATGTGTTGCAACGGGCTGGGGCCGAGGATGCCGATATGTTGATCGCGGTGACCAATAGCGATGAAGTCAATATGGCCGCCTGTCAGGTGGCTTTTTCTCTATTTCGCACCCCAACCAAGATCGCCCGGATCCGGGACCCACAGTATATTCGAGAAAGCGATAAGCTGTTCAGTCAGGATGCCTTTCCGATCGACGTGCTAATCAGCCCTGAGCGCTTGGTGACCAACTATATCCAACGCCTGATCGAAACCCCCGGCGCGCTGCAGGTGCTCGACTTTGCTGGTGGCAAGTTGCAGCTGGTCGCGGTGAGGGCGATCCACGGCGGCTTGCTGGTTGGCCAAGAATTACGTTTTCTCAAGCACCATATGCCCTCAGTTGAAACTCGAGTTGCGGCCATTTTCCGCAAGGGTCGGGCTATCGTGCCGGAAGGCTCGACCGTCATCGAAGCCGACGATGAGGTCTTCTTCCTCGCTGGCACCAGCGATATTCGTGCCGTGATGAGTGAGCTGCGGCGCAAGGAAAGCAGCTATAAACGAATCGTGATCGCCGGGGGCGGTAATATCGGTTACCGACTGGCACGAGAAATTGAGGCGCGTTATTCGGTTAAGGTCCTGGAGCACAGCGAGGATCGCTGCCAATGGTTGAGTAACCATCTTAAACACGCCATCGTGTTGCGCGGTGACGCCTCCGATCAGGAGCTGTTGCTCGATGAAAATATCGAAGACACCGATCTGTTTATCGCCGTAACCAACGATGACGAGGCCAATATTATGGCCTCCTTGCTCGCCAAACGTTTGGGCGCGCGCAAGGTGATGACCCTGATCAATAATACCGCTTATGTCGATCTGGTGCAGGGCGGCGATATCGATATTGCCATTTCCCCCTCCCAGTCGACCATTGGTAGCCTGCTGACCCATGTGCGTCGTGGTGATATCGCCAATGTCTATTCATTGCGCCGCGGCGCGGCCGAGGCGATCGAGGCGGTTGCGCATGGCGATATTAAAACCTCCAAGGTGGTCGGTCGGGCGGTCGAAGATATCGATCTGCCAGAAGGTTGCTCGATTGGCGCCATCGTGCGCGGCGAAGCGGTCATCATCGCGCACGACCACACTATTATCGAAACCGGCGATCACGTGATATTGTTTCTGGTTGATAAGCGCCGGACCTCTGATGTCGAAAAGCTGTTTCAGGTCGGCTTTAGTTTTTTTTAATGGTTCATTTTCATATCTTGATTACAGGCTGACTGACTCCAATGCAGTATCGTTTGACCCTAAAAATTCTCGGTCTTTTGCTGATGGTATTCAGCCTCTCGATGCTGCCTTCGATTCTGGTTTCGCTCTACTACGAAGACGGCTCCCACAATGCCTTTATCTTCGCCTTTCTAATCGTGATCTGCGTGGGCTTTGGCATGTGGTTACCGGTGCGCCATTGGCACCGCGAAATGCGCACCCGGGACGGCTTTTTTATTACCGTGATGTTCTGGATCGTACTGGCCATCGCCGGTTCGATCCCCCTGTTCTTGGCACCCTCAGTCAATCTCAGTTACACCGATGCCTTCTTTGAATCCTTAAGCGGCCTGACCACCACCGGCGCCACGGTGATTACCGGGATCGATATACTGCCCAAGAGCATTCTCTTCTATCGCCAGCAACTGCAATGGCTCGGCGGCATGGGGATCATCGTACTCGCCGTCGCCGTGCTGCCCATGTTGGGCGTCGGCGGTATGCAGCTGTACCGCACCGAAACCCCAGGTCCGGTTAAGGACAGCAAGCTAACGCCGCGCATCGCGGAGACGGCCAAGGCGCTCTGGTATATCTATCTGACCCTGACCATCGTCTGCGCGCTGGCCTATTGGGCGGCCGGCATGTCCGGCTTTGACGCAGTCGCCCACAGCTTCTCGACGGTCGCGATCGGCGGGTTCTCCACCCATGACGCCTCGCTGGGCTACTTCGACAGCGCGGCGATTGAAATGGTCGCGGTGGTCTTTATGTTGCTGGCAGCGGCCAATTTCGGCCTGCATTACGTCGCTTGGAATGCTAAGTCGCTAAAGCACTATTTCGCCGATCCGGAATACCGCTTCTTCTTAGTCATTGCGGCCATCCTAGTAGCCATCACGGTGTTTGTACTCTGGGTTACCCAGACCTACAGCAATGCGGGTTCACTGCGTTACGGTCTGTTCGAAGCGGTGAGTCTCTTGACCACCACCGGCTTCGGTACCGCGGACTTCTCGACCTGGCCACTGTTTGCGCCCTTTATGCTCTTTATGGCTTCTTTTATCGGCGGCTGTGCCGGCTCCACCGCCGGTGGTATGAAGGTGATTCGGGTGATGCTGATCTTAAAACAGGGTATCCGAGAGATTAAGCGCCTGATCCATCCGAAAGGTATCTTTACCGTCAAGGTGGGTAATCGCCGGGTTGATGATCGGGTGGTTGAATCGGTCTGGGGCTTCTTTAGTGTCTATATCATGTCCTATGCGGTGATCTTCTTTGGCCTGCTGGCCACCGGACTCGATTTCGAGACTACCTGGTCCGCCGTTGGCTCCTCGCTCAATAACCTGGGACCCGGCCTGGGCCAGGTGGCGAATGACTACGGTAGCATCCCGTCCACCGCCAAATGGCTGCTGTGCTTCGCCATGCTCTTGGGTCGACTGGAGATTTTCACCCTGCTGGTGTTGCTGACGCCGCAATACTGGCGCTCCTAAGCTGCACGCAATGATGCGGCCGCACTCATCGATGCCGGCCGTTGCGACGCAACTGCCACATGACCCCCGCTACTGGCCTGTGTATAATGGCCGGCCCTGTTCCAGCCATTGCCATTCATCGGGTAACGTGAGAAAACCATCGTGACTATAGAGACAACAGCACAGACGAGAACCTTTCAAGGATTGATCCTGACCCTGCAACAATACTGGGCCGACCAAGGCTGCGTGCTGATGCAGCCGCTCGATATGGAAGTCGGCGCGGGCACCTCGCACCCGGCGACTTTCTTGCGGGCCCTCGGTCCGGAAACCTGGAATGCCGCCTATGTGCAGCCGTCACGCCGGCCGACCGACGGTCGTTATGGTGAAAACCCCAACCGTCTGCAGCACTACTATCAGTTTCAAGTGGTTCTCAAACCCCATCCCGATAACATTCAGGAACTCTACCTGGGTTCTCTTAAAGCGCTGGGCATCGACCCAACCATCTATGATATCCGCTTTGTCGAAGACAACTGGGAAAACCCGACCCTCGGTGCCTGGGGTCTGGGTTGGGAAGTCTGGCTCAATGGTATGGAGGTGACCCAGTTTACCTATTTTCAACAGGTCGGCGGGCTGGAATGCTATCCGGTGACCGGTGAGGTGACCTATGGTCTGGAACGTCTGGCCATGTATATTCAGGGCGTCGACAGCGTCTACGATCTGGTTTGGACCGTGGGCCCCGATGGCACGCCGGTGACCTATGGTGATGTCTTTCATCAAAACGAAGTCGAGCAATCGACCTACAACTTCGCCCATGCCGATGTCGCCGAACTGTTTCATCAGTTCGATTACCATGCCGCCGAGGCGCAGAAGTTGATCGACCTGGACCTGCCATTACCGGCTTACGAGCAGATTCTCAAATCCGGTCATACTTTTAACTTGCTCGATGCCCGCAAGGCGATCTCGGTGACCGAACGGCAGCGTTATATCCTGCAGATTCGTACCCTGTCGCGCCTGGTGGCGCGCAGCTATTTCGACTCTCGCCTGAAACTGGGCTTCCCCCAGGCACCTGCTGCCTTGCGCGATGAGGTGATCGCCAAAGAAGCGGCCGCCGCGGGAGAGACAAAATGATGACACAAGCCGATTTTCTGATTGAGCTGGGCACCGAAGAATTGCCGCCCAAAGCCCTGAGCACCCTGATGAACGCCTTCGCCGAGGGTATCCTCGAGCGCCTGAGCAGTGCCGGCCTGAGCTTTGATGCCAATGTGCGCTATGGTGCTCCGCGGCGCCTGGCATTGCATATTACCAACTTGCAGCTGCATCAGCCCGATGAACAGATCGAACGACGCGGTCCCGCGCTCAAGGCCGCCTTCGATCCGGCCGGTGAGCCGACCAAGGCCGTGCTCGGCTTTGCCCGCTCCTGCGGCGTTGAGGTCAGCGATCTGGTCACGCTGGAAACCGATAAGGGCGCTTGGTTGGTCTACCAGGGTACCAAGGCGGGTCAAGCGACCGAGGCGCTGTTACCGGGCATCGTGCAGCAGGCGCTCGACAATCTGCCGATTGCCAAACGGATGCGTTGGGGCAGTCGGCGTGATGAGTTCGTCCGCCCGGTGAAATGGCTACTGATGCTGCTCGGTGATCAGGTTGTCCCGACCACCGTCTATGGCGTTGCGGCCGGCAACGTGACCCGTGGCCATCGCTTTCACGCGCCGGTCGAACTGGTGGTGCCGAACCCGGCCGCCTATGCCGACCTACTGCGCAGTGAAGGCAAGGTCATTGCCTCCTTTAGTGAGCGCCATGAGCTGATCGAAACGGCCGTAAAACAGGCCGCGCAGGCCAAGGGCTTAATCGCCGTGATCGATCCGGACCTGCTCGATGAGGTGACCGGACTGAACGAATGGCCAGTGGCCTTAGTCGGTCAGTTTGAAGCGCGTTTTCTCGACGTGCCGGCCGAGGCGCTGATGTCGTCGATGGAAGAACACCAAAAATATTTCCCGACCGTCGATGCCCAAGGTGCGATCCAACCCTATTTTATCTTTATTGCCAATATCGACAGCAGCGACCCCGCGTTGGTGATTGCCGGCAATGAAAAGGTTATTCGACCGCGCCTGGCCGATGCCGCCTTTTTTTGGGAAACCGACAAGAAAACACCGCTGGTCGAGCGCGTTGAGCGCCTGAAGACCTTGATGTTTCAGCAGCAGCTCGGCAGCGTCTTCGATAAAAGCCACCGGTTACAAAGCATTGCCGGTTTTATCGCCGGTGAGATTGGCGCCTCGGTCAGCGCCGCCGAACGCGCTGCGCTGCTGGCCAAGGCCGATCTGGTCACCGATATGGTGTGCGAGTTTACCGATTTGCAGGGTATAGCGGGGCACTATTATGCCCTAGCCGATGGCGAGTCTGAGTCCGTTGCCGCCGCCATCTTGGAGCAGTACAAGCCCGCTGGTGCCGGCGACGATCTGCCGCAGGCGCGCGAAGGTATGGCGCTGGCGCTGGCCGATCGTTTGGATAACCTGTCCGGTCTGTTTGGTATCGGCCAGCCACCGAGCGGTACCAAGGATCCCTTTGCCTTGCGTCGAGCCGCCGTCGGAGTGTTACGGATTCTGGTCGAGCGAAAACTGCCGCTGGATCTGGTCACCCTGGTTGAATTTGCCGCCGCGCAACATGCCAACTTGCCCAAGCAGGACATTGTGGTCGCCGATGTGGTCAGCTATATTCTCGATCGCTTCAGCGCCGGTTATCACGATGCCGGTTTCCGCACCGAGATCTTTCAAGCCGTGCGCGCCCTGAATCCGACCCAGCCCTACGATATCGATTTGCGCGTGCGGGCGGTTGTCGCCTTCAGTCAACTCGATCAGGCCGCCGCCTTGGCTGCCGCCAATAAGCGGGTGTCGAATCTGTTGGCCAAGGTCGATGGCCCGGTCGACACACCGGTCGACCCAAGCCTATTTACTGAGGCGGCCGAGGCCGAGCTGTTTGCGGCCCTGGAGGCGGTCACCAGTAGCGTCACCGAGGCCGTTCAGCAGAGCCATTATGGCTTGGCCCTAACCGAATTGGCGGGGCTGCGCGATGTGGTCGATACCTTCTTCGACCAGGTCATGGTGATGGCCGATGATGCCGCTGTGCGCGCTAATCGCTTGGCCTTGTTGGCCAAGCTGCGCGGTCTGTTTCTGCAAGTTGCGGACATATCCGTTCTCTAACACGGAGCCAGTGGCCCTATGCCCGAATTACCCGAAGTTGAAACCACCCGCCGGGGCGTTGAGCCCCACCTGGTGGGTCGTACCATCAATCGCATGGTGGTTCGGGATGCCCGCTTGCGTTGGCCGATTCCCGATGCACTGCCGGCTTGGGCGCAAGATCAGGTTATAGTGCGCGTCGAGCGGCGCTCCAAATATCTTTTCCTCGTTCTAGAACGCGGGACTGTGTTGGTCCATCTGGGTATGTCGGGCAGCTTGCGCATCCTGCTCGATGACCTAACGCCCACTAAGCACGACCATGTCGATCTGGAACTTGATAACGGCACCAGGCTGCGCTATCACGACCCACGCCGCTTTGGTCTGTGGCTCTATACCGAAACCGACGTTCATAGCCATCGCCTGATTGAAAATCTGGGCCCTGAACCGCTCACCGACGCGTTCGACTTCGACTATCTCTATCCGCGTACGCGCAAACGTAAGACCAAGATTAAGACCCTGCTGATGGATGCCAAGTTGGTCGTTGGGGTGGGGAATATCTATGCCAATGAGGCGCTGTTCTTAAGTGGCATCACCCCGCACAAACTCGCCGGACGATTGACCAAGGCGGAATGCCGCAGCCTAGTCAGCAATGTTAAATCCTTGTTGGCGATGGCCATCAATCAGGGCGGCACCACGCTCAAAGACTTCGTCGGTGCCGATGGCAAGCCGGGCTATTTCGCCCAATCGCTCAACGTCTATGGCCGAGCCGGGCTGCCCTGTCGGCGTTGTGCCACGCTTATTAAGGAAGTGCGCACCAATAACCGCAGTACCTGCTACTGTCACCAGTGTCAGTCCTAGTCTTAAACGGGCACCAATCCGAATGGCCTACTGCCGTTCGTTTCACTAGGTCTATTGGCGACCGGTAACCGTAAAAGCTAGCTCAGCCGAGCCCACACCTAATCGAGGCCACTATGAAATTAGACGATATACGCCGTGAATATACCCAAGCCGGGTTAGACCGGGAACAATTGGACGACCATCCGATGGTGCAGTTTGAGCGTTGGTTGGAGCAGGCCCTGGGCGCCGATTTAAATGCTGATCCGACCGCGATGTCGTTGGCCACCGTCGATGCGCAGGGTCAACCCAGTGCGCGCATTGTGTTGCTTAAAAATGTCGATCAACGCGGCTTTGTCTTCTACACCAATCTGGAAAGCCATAAGGCGAACGACATGGCCGGCAACGCCAAGGTGTGTCTGCACTTTGCCTGGACGCCGCTGGAACGCCAGGTGGTGGTCTATGGTCGGGCAGAAAAGCTGTCGCTGGCCGAGTCGACTAAGTACTTCCTCAGCCGGCCACGCAACAGCCAATTGGCCGCTTGGACCAGTCAACAGAGCCGTACCATCGGGTCGCGCAAATTGTTGGAGCAGGCATTCGAGCAAATCAAACATAAGTTCGGCGAAGGGGAAATACCGATGCCGGCCTTTTGGGGGGGCTATCGCGTAGTGCCCACTCAAATCGAATTTTGGCAGGGTCGCGGGGCGCGTCTGCACGATCGCTTTATGTATCGGGCCGATGGTGAGTCTTGGCAGTTGGATCGCCTACAGCCCTGATTAGGTCCCCTTCCTGGGGTTGGGTTGAGCAAACTGGGCAAAAAACCTGGCCGTTATAGAAAGGGGCGAATATCGATGCCCAATTGACGCCGGTCGAGGGTGTTGATGATTGCATAGGCGCAGTTTTTACTGGCCAGATCGATGATCTCCGGTGTAACCGTCCGCTGCTCTTTGGTGTTGTAGAACAGCCGCACCATCGGCTGTTTCGGCTGGCGCCGATTGGCGCCGATAATCACCGCGGCGCGCTCATGCGATAATTCCACTAGGGTGCCGACCGGGTAGGCCGATAAACAACGGATAAAGTCATAGACCAAGTCCTTATCGAGATGGAAAATACTCCACTCGATGAGTTTTTTTAGCGCCTGCTTCGGCTCCATGCCACTGTGGTAGACCCGGTCGGCGGTGACCGCATCGTAGACATCACAGATGGCCGCCATACGGCCATAGAGAGAAATCTCGCTAGCCGGCAGATTGCGCGGATAGCCGCTGCCATCCAATCGTTCATGGTGAATCGAGCAGATGGAGCGAGTGATGTCGGATAGGCCGGCGGTGACGGCCAAAATCTGTTCACCGTAGGTGACATGGCGCTTCATTTCATCCCATTCATCCGGCTCGAGTTTGCCGCTCTTATTGAGTATCTCCGCCGGAACCAGGACCTTGCCGATATCGTGCAGTAACCCACCGGCGACCAATTGATGAATGGTGCTATCGTCCATCCTTTGGGCCTTGGCAAAAATCCCCAGCAGTAAGGCCACATTAACCGAATGTTCGAGCAAGTACTGGTCTTTGGTGCGGATAAAGGACAGGCAGGTCAGGGCATTTTCATTGGCATTGAGTGACTCAATCAGATCGCTCGCCGAGTTGTCGACCGCGTCGGCGTTGACGCCCTTGCCGGTCTTAATATCTTCGATGATGCCACCGACCAGTTGCTTGGCTGCGCCATAGCGTTGTTCCGCGCGGTCCCGCTCCTGAGTCACCGTAGCCGGTCGGCCGCCCGGCTTTGCGCCCATGGCTCCGCTCTGGAGGCTGAGTGAATTAAATTGATTGGCCTGGAGCTGTTTAACCGCATCCGCGGCCTGGCCTTGTAAGCAATCGACACCCTTATCGGTATCGATAAAGAGTTCAGTCACGCCGAGCGCTCGAATCTTATCGATAACCAGCTGGTTCTTAACGAGCCCGTTGCGCGCAGCATTGGTGCGTGGAATCCATTGGTTATTGAGGTCCGCTATATACATGCCAGGTGAGAGTTGGCCAATGCTGATCTGTTTTATCAAGAGACGTCGGCCTAAGGAAGATGACTCCCTAAAGCATAGACCATTTTGACAAGGGTCAACCCCGTTTGTCGATGCCTGAGCTGCCTAAGCGCAAGCGGCCTTGCCAGCGGATACCTCAGAGCTTAGATAATAGCGATTTTTTTGTCGCCGGGCCCGCCCGCCGTCTCGACCGTGCCAATCTTATGGACGCCCGCCCATTCAATCAGTAGCGCACCCGTTGGCGCCGGCACCGCGATCAGCAGCCCACCATTGGTCTGCGGGTCGAGCAAGCAGGCCAGTAATGCCGCGCTCACCGAGCCGACCCGGCAATCGAGTAACAAGGGCTGCAACTGTGGCCAGAGGCTTGACTGCACACCCTGTTCGCTGAGCGCTAAGGCGTCGACCATCAAGGGCACCGCGGCACTGTCGAGCACAACTGTGCAGTCGGTTTGTCGCACCATCTCCAGCAAATGGCCCACCAGACCAAAGCCGGTTACATCGGTCGCGGCGTGCACCGGATGATCCTGCAACGCGATAAAGAAATCTCGATTCGACGCCAGCAGATGCTGCCAGAGGTCAGTCCTTGCAGCGGTCGAGGCGATATTCTGCTGGCCGGCGGCCAGTAAAATGCCACTGCCCAAGGGTTTATTGAGCAGCAGCCAATCACCGTGCTGGAGGCCGGATTTCGGCCAGCGTCCCGATCCGGCGCCATTGACCACCAACGCGACATGGGTTTCCTGCCCTTCGCTGCTATGGCCGCCGATCAGGGTTGTCTCATGGTGAATCAGGGTCTGGCTGATCCCGGTCATCAAGCGCGTGAAGTCACGCTTGAGGAGCCGTGGATGGCTGAACGCCAAATTGGCCCAGACCTGAGCACTGGTCGGGGCGATGCCCATGGCATAGAGGTCATTGATGGCGTGATGGGTGGCTACCACGCCGAGCCGATAGAGGTCATCGGTGAAGGCTCGGAAGCCATCTAAGCTCTGCCAAGCCGGTTGGTCTGCGATGCGCAGCGCAACGGCCGCATCTTCGGCTTGGGTCAGATCGGCAGCCAGTTCGGCGCGCGGATAAAGCGGTAAATTTTGCAAGGTCTCGGCCAATAGACCCGGACCGACCTTGCTGCCGCAACCGGCACAGTGCATCGGCTCAGTCATGGTCATGTTCTGACCCGGCAGGCCCGACCCGAACAGTGCCATAAATTTGCGGTCGATCGAATCTTTCCAGCGCCAGACCCAGCGTCCAGAAAACCCTATGCCATTACGCTGCCCGACCGCGCGTTGATCGCCGAGCGAAATAAGCGATAGAAAGTCGCGCTGCAGGCCAAGCGGTCTGAGCTTTTGCTGGGCAAAGACGGCACGTAGATTTTTCAGCAGGAAGGGGGCCGAGCGCACTGCAAAGACCCCCGCCTTAGGCCGAGGCGAGGCCACCATGGCAGCGACATCGCCACAGGCGAACACCTCAGGGTTGGAGGTGCTTTGCAGATAGGCATTGACTGCAATAAAGCCTTGGTCGTCGACCGCCAAGCCAGCCAAGCCGGGCCAGCTCGGGGCTGCAGCGGGCGTACACCAAAGCGACTTATCCATCGCCAGGGTCTGGCCATCGGTGGCGGTCAGCCGGTCAGCGGTGACCTCGGCGACGCGAAAATTAGTCACCCAGTGGATGCCATAGCGTTTTAGCGCCGCTGCCACGGCGCGCTGTACGGCAGCTCCATACGCGGGCAAGAGCGTGGTGCCAGACTGCACCAGCGACAGTTCTAAGGGCCGCCCCTCTTGAGCAAAGCGTGCCGCGATCGCCAGCACCACCTCGATACCGGCCGGACCGCCGCCGATGACCGCCCAGTGCGGTCGGGTGCCCGGCCCGCGTTGGTCGAGCAGATCTTGCCATAGGTGCGTCAGTTGACTGATCGGCTTGACCCCGATGGCAAACTCGCGCGCGCCGGGCACGGCCAGGTTCGGTGTCGATCCGGTGTTAATCGAGACGCGGTCGTAGCTGAGCGGCGGCTGGTCGGCCAGTTGCAGTTGTTTTCGTTCGAGGTCGATTCCGGTCACTCGGGCATGGATAAAGCGCACCTGGGCCGCTTGGCACAGGCGTGGCAGATCCAGATGGGTTTCCTCGACACTATAGTGCCCGGCCAAATAACCGGGCAACATACCAGAATAGGGGGTTAGTAGTGTGTCCGAGACCAGAGTTAAGCGGACGCCCGCTATGGGTTTCATCGCCAACATGCGCAGTACCAGCGCATGGCTATGGCCACCGCCAACAAAAACCAGATCCCGTTCGATCATCTCAGTGTTTCCCGCTGTGATCATTGCAGTGTCCTGCGTAGGGTAAATTTCGCCGACTGATAGGCCAGCCAGAGCGTACCGAGGGGGAATCAAGATGGACTTGAACAACATGCCGATACCCGGAGCTGGCCGCGCTGAGTGCCGCTACTGGGCTTGTTGAGCCAGCCATTGCAGAATCTCCTGGTGATTGCCTTCGAAGAGGGTGTGCTCTGCCTTGCTGGCAAATTGGTAGTCATACATGGGGTCGTAATAGTCGGACAGCAGTATTTCAACTAAATTCTCAAACTGGGTCCAGCCCCCGCGCTGGGCCAGATCGACCAGCCCGGCGTCGAGGCACTGAATCAACCGAGCAAAGCGCACACCACCGAGGCGTTTCTGTATTCGGGTCAGGGCACCGCGGACAAACTCATCCAAATAGGCTAGGGCCACTTGCTCACCGTGACAGAGGTGGCGCTGATAGGCGTCCTGAAAATAGTCTCGACAAATCCGTTGAATGCGTTGTTCCAACGGCACGGTCAACTTGACGATGGGCGCTCCTTGGCTGAGCACCAAAAATTCCGGCAATACGGCCACCCGGCCAATCAACCGGCCCTCATCCTCGAACAGCACCGGTCCGGAACTGCGCGCCGCAAGTTTGAGCCAGGCGACCGACCAGGCATTTTCAAAATCGATTTGCGCCGGTTGCGTGCTGCCGGTGTACCCGAAGGCACTGCCGCGATGATTGGCCATGCCTTCCAAATCAATCGCCTGATCAACCGAGCGAATTACCTCGGTCTTGCCCGAGCCGGTGGCGCCCGATAGCACCCTGATATGGCCGACCCTTAAGCGCTCGTGTAACTGTTCGAGCAAAAAAGACCGCAATGCCTTGTAACCGCCCTCGATCATGGGCAGATCAACCCCGGCGTCGCTGAGCCACTGCTGGCTGATGCGTGAGCGCAGGCCGCCGCGAAAACAATAGAGGACGGCCTCCGGATGCTCTGCCGCAAAGGCGACCCAAGCCTGCACGCGTTCGGCCTTGAGGTCGCCCTGGACCAGCTGATGGCCCAAATCGATCGCCGCCGCCTGGCCTTGTTCTTTATAGCAGGTCCCAACAGCCTCCCGTTCGTGATCAACCATAAGCGGCCGATTGTGTGAGCTGGGAAAGGCACCCTTGGCGTATTCCACGGGTGCCCGGACATCTATCATGGGTCGGTCCTGCAAAAACAGGCTGGTAAAGTCGCGAATCGGTTGCACAGGCCTTCCTAAGGTTGGGGTTGCAGGGTTGTTGTCAGCGGGTCGGCCGGCAACGCTCTATCGTAAATCAATGAGCCGCGGCGCGACAGCCAAGCGGTGCTCAGCAGGGATAATAGCAGCATCAGCGAGAGCATAACGGGAAAGCCGAGAAACTCGGCAATGGCACCCATTATTAACGCGCCCAAGGCGGCACCGGCGATGGCGAGGGTAATCCATAAGCTGAGCACCCGGCCGCGCATCCCATCCACGGTCTGACGCTGCAAGAGAATCTGCGAGCCAGTACCCAATAGGGTCATCAGCAGGCTAATCAAACCAATAAAGACCGACATCGGCCAAATTGATAACCGAAACAGGAGCGGTACAATCGCCAGAGCGGTGAAAAACATGGCCCCGATCAATACGCGCACCAGGCGTCGGGTGTCGCGCCCGAGGGTGGACATATACCAGCCACCAAGAATCGACCCCGCCCCGGCGAATGCGGTTAGGGTGGCCAGGTCGGTTGCCGTGCCGGCGGTAAATAGACCCGACAGGGCCGGCAGCAGTTCCATTAGCGAGCGGGCGACCTGGCTGTTGATCAGAGTGAGGGTACAGAGTAGCCGAATCGCGGGGTCGGACCAGCTGAACCGTACACCGGCGGTAAACTCCTGCCAACCATTGGCAGGCCGGCTGCTGGCCGTGCGACCTGCTGGACTGGCATGTTCATCCAGGAGCAGATTGAGCAGGGCGGCGGTTAAAAAGGCCAAACCGGCCAGCACCAGAACCCCACTCGGGCTCATAAAGGTCAGGCACCCGGCGGCAATGGCGGGCGCAACGATGCGCGAACTGTTAAACACCATGGCGCCTAAGCCAACGGCATTACTGAGTTCATCCGGGCTCACCAAACGAGGGATCAGGGCCAGGCGTAAGGGCGAGCCGGCGGCAGCAATCGCGCCGAAGGCAAAGGTAAGGGTTAAGAGCAGCGCCAGGCTCAGTGGCGAGAAGCGCAGCAGGCCAATAGCCAATAGCGTAACCGTCGCTTGGCAGGCCAGCCAATAGATCATGCCGCGCCTAAGATTGATGCGATCGGAAATAACGCCAAAGATCGGCGTGATAATCAGCGAGGGTAACAGCAGGCTGGTGCTGGCCACCCCGACCCAAAAAAATGACGTAGTTTGTTGCCAAATAAGCCAGGCCAACAGAAAACGTATCATCCAGACGGCCAGTGTGGCGAAACAGGAAGCGATAAAATAGATGCGAAATTGGCTGTTCAGTAAGGCGGAGGTGTTCGACATTAATTCTGGATCCAGGGGATAGGCGGCCAGTCTAACAGAGTGCACGGTCGAACCGCGCTCGATGTCAGAAAAGTCTCAGTCGAGCGCACACGATTCGATTGAAGCCCAAAACGGGGTTGAATCATACACAATGACCCCAACTGACCAGGGTAGGACAAAATTTACGCTTAATTCGTCGACCCAGGTCGACGCTGCCCAAACCCTTCACAGTCGGGCTTAGGCTAACTTGATACTCATATATGTAATCGATAGGACAACCCAATGATTGAAGAAAATAAGGTAGTGACGCTCCAGTATAATGTGCAGGACAGCGATGGAATCCTGATCGACAGCTCCGAAGCGAACGATCCCCTCGTCTACTTGCACGGCGGCCATAATATTATTTCTGGCCTGGAGAGTGCGCTCCTGGGTAAAGCCAGCGGGGACGAATTTGACGTGGTGATTGAACCATTGGACGCCTACGGCGAACACGATGAAGCCCTGGTGCAGGTTGTGCCGAAGAGTGCCTTTGAAGGCGTCGAACAGATTGAACCCGGCATGGTATTTACCGCTGATACGCCGAATGGCCCGATGCAACTGACCGTTACGGCGATGGACGGTGACGACATCACCATCGATCCGAACCACCCTTTGGCGGGTAAAACCCTGCACTTTACCGGTTCTATCACCGAAGTACGCGATGCCACCGAAGAAGAATTGGAACATGGGCATGTGCACGGAGCCGGTGGCCACCAGCATTGATCCCTTGGGTTGCTGAGTCTCTGGCCAACGGTCGAGGCTTAGCAACCCAATTAGGCTGGTCCATCAGCGCCCTTCTTTTCGTGCGCTCTAGGTACTATCCTTACCGTTGGGGTGCCGCTCGCCGATTCAGGCGGAGGTCGCAATCGTTTATCGACCCAGAGGGACGAATTCATGGCAATCTTACCGCTAGTTTGGCTCGTGCTGGGTGTCCTCTTGATACTGATGGAGCTGGTGATGCCTGGCGCCGTGCTCGGCTTTATCGGCGCAGCCGCGCTGCTGACCGGCGGCCTAATCCATTTCGGTCATATCTCTGGAATGGCCAATATTCTGCTAACCTTTTTTATCGCCTCAATCGCCTTTGTATTGGTTCTGCGCACCGGACTGCTTAGGCTTTATCCGTCCGAATCGCGAGTTGATAATACCGACGAGCTGGTCGATGCTATGGGTCAGATTGTGCTGGTGCAGGACGCGATAACGCCCTCTGGGCGAGGTCGTATTCAATACTCAGGCACCAGCTGGCCGGCCCAGGCGAAGGTTGAGCTAGGCGCCGGCGAATCGGCGACCATTATCGGTCGAGATGGCAATTGTTTTATCGTTAAACCACTGGAAGGGAATTAAGATGACACTCTTTACCATACTGGCGCTGGCCGCCTTCTTTATCCTCAAGCTATTTCTGATCGTGGTGCCGATGCGCGAGTCCTTTGTGATCGAGCGGCTCGGGAAGTTTCGCACTGTTTTTCAGCCCGGTCTGCATCTAATTGTGCCCTTTATTGATCGAGTAGCCTATCGCCATGAAATTCGCGAACAGGTCTTCGATATCCCGCCGCAGCACTGTATCACCAAGGACAATATCCAGGTGGAAATCGACGGCCTGGTCTATCTCAAGGTCATGGATCCGCAGTTGGCCAGCTATGGCATCGGCGACTACAGCCTGGCGGCCATCAATATGGCCCAGACCACCATGCGGTCTGAGGTGGGTAAGCTGTCCTTGGGGGAAATCTTCTCCGAGCGCGAAACGCTCAACGAAACAATCGTGCGGGAAATTGACCGGGCCTCGGAAAGCTGGGGCATCAAGGTGTACCGCTACGAGGTCGCCAATATCAGTCCATCGGCCCATGTGGTCACCACACTCGAGAAACAGATGGTCGCAGAGCGCGACCGACGCGCCGATATCACCTTGGCCACGGCCGAGAAAGAAGCCAAGATCAATATGTCGGAAGGGGTTCGTCAAGAAGCGATCAACCTGTCGATCGGTGAACGTCAACGGCGTATCAATATAGCCGAAGGCCGCGGTCGAGAAATCTCCCTGTTGGCTGGCGCCCAGGCTACCGGCATTGCGCTTGTCGCGGAGGCGATCAATAAGCCCGGCGGCAATACGGCCATCAAGATGCGTCTGGTCGATCAGTTTGTCGAAGAGCTGGGCAAGATTTTGGCGAGCTCCGACATCTCGGTGTTGCCGGGTGAGATGGCCCGCGTGAAGGGCATCTTCGAAGGTGTCGATCAAGTAACTAAACAGTTTAAAAGCTAAGGCGACCGACCTATGGAATCTAACTCAATAGCAGATACGTTTAACGTCGCGGTTTGGGCGGTCATCTTCATCACGGTGACCTTTCAATTTTTTCGCTCGCTCTATTTCGTGCCGACCAAGATGGCCTATATTGTCGAGCGTTTTGGCCGCTATCAACGCACGTTGGAACCTGGCTTTCACGCCATCGTACCGTTCGTCGATAAGGTTTCTGACCGCGTTAACCTGAAAGAAATGACCGTCGATGTGCCGCCGCAATATTGTTTTTCTAAGGATGAGATTAACCTGCAGGTCGATGGTGTAATCTATCTGGCGGTCGAGGATCCGAGCAAGGCCTCCTATGGCATCGTCGACTATATGGATGCGGCCGTGCAGTTGGCGCGCACCACAACCCGGTCGGTGATTGGCACCCTGGATCTGGAACGCACCTTTGAAGAGCGTGACCTGGTCAGCTCCAAGGTCGTTGAAGTGCTCAATGCCGCCGGTCGTGCCTGGGGTATTCGCGTCTTGCGCTTCGAGATTAAAAACATCCTGCCCCCTGCCAGCGTCAACGAGGCGATGGAACGGCAGGTCACCGCCGAGCGAGAAAAGCGCGCCATCTTGGCGAAAAGCCTCGGGGACAAGCAGTCGCGCATCAATGTCTCTGAAGGTGTGATGACCGAAACCATTAACGTCTCCGAAGGTGATAAGCAGCAGTTGATCAATGAGGCCGAAGGTAAGGCGCAAGAGATCTTGACCATCGCCAAGGCGACGTCAGAGTCGATCGAGAAAATTGGTGCGGCGATTCATGCCGAGGGTGGCGAGGCGTCTATTCGGCTGCAATTGGCCGAAAAGCTCTTTACCAAGGTCGGCACCCTAGCCGATGCCACGACCCGAGTGGTACTGCCGGCCAATGTCGCCGACTTCCACGGCTGGTTGCGTATGGCCGATTTAGAACTGATCGCCGACAAGAAGTAGGCTGAGCCCAGAGGCCCCGGGTTGAGCGCCTTACGCGCGTTCAACCCGGGGCTCAGTTAGCCGTTTAACAGCGCGCGCAAATCACTGATGGTGCGCGCATTGCTCGCCTTATCGGCCGGTGAGTCAATCTTGTCGGTACCAATCCACTTCACGTCTTCCTGCGGTAACTCATCTAAAAAGCGACTCGGCGTACAGTCGTGCAGCTCGCCGAACTGTTTGCGTTTGGCGGCGTAGGTCAGGGTGAGGGTGGTTTGTGCCCGGGTAATGCCGACATACATCAGACGTCGTTCTTCTTCTATATCGCCCGACTCGATCGAGTTTCGGTGCGGCAGCAACTCTTCCTCCATACCGATGACAAAGACATAGGGGAATTCCAATCCTTTGGAGGCGTGCAAGGTCATCAATTGCACAGCGTCGGTTTCATCCTCCTCTTCCTGTCGATCCATCAGGTCGCGCAATACCAGCTTGCCGATCGCATCGCCGATCGCCAGGTCCGAGTCGTCCTCATCATTGCCCTTTTCCAGCATAGACTGTAGGCCATCGACCAGGATATGGACATTGGCGAGGCGCTTCTCCGCCATCTTGTCGCTCTGACTGTCTTGCCGCAGCCAGGCCTCATAGTTGATATCGGTGAGCATCTCGCGGATCACCACGACCGGATCCTCGACCGTGTGTAACTTATGGATAGTACGCTCGAGCCAGGCGCTGAAACGCTCCAAGCGGGCGCCGGACTTGGCCGATAGATGCTGGCGCAGGCCGATTTCGCTGCTCGCCGCGGACAGGCTGACACCGCGCACGGCGGAATAGTCGTTGAGCTTTTCCAGCGTCGCCGCGCCGATCTCCCGGCGCGGGGTATTGATAATGCGTAAAAAGGCCGCGTCATCATCGGGGTTGATCAGCAAACGCAGATAGCTCATCAGATCCTTGATCTCAGCCTTGGCGAAGAATGAGGTGCCGCCGTTGATCTTGTAGGGAATCCGATTCTGTTGCAGCTTCATCTCCATAATGCGCGACTGATGATTGCCCCGATAGAGGATAGCAAAGTCGCGGTAGTCGGCCCGGCGCACCAGATGTTGATGCAGTATTTCGTTGGCCACCCGTTCGGCCTCGGACTCATCCGAGCCGGAACGGATAATGCGGATCGGATCCCCGAACGTCTTGTCGCTCCACAGGGTCTTCTTGAAGACGTGTGGATTATTGTCGATAACGGTGTTAGCTGCCTTTAAAATCAGGCCAGTCGAGCGGTAGTTTTGCTCCAGCTTAACCAGCCTTAGGTGCGGAAAGTCTTCCTGCAACTGGACCAGATTTTCCGGTCGCGCACCGCGCCAGCTATAGACCGACTGATCATCATCACCGACCACAGTAAAGCGTTGGTTCTCGCCGACCAGCAGTTTGACCAACAGGTATTGGGAAATATTGGTGTCCTGGTACTCATCGACCAGCAGATAGCGGATCCGCCGCTGCCATTTGCCGAGCACTTCGGCGTTGTTTAAAAATAGGGTCGCCGGCAAGCGAATCAGGTCGTCAAAGTCGACCGCGTTGTAGGCGCTGAGCATCCGGTTGTATTCGGCATAGATCGCCACGGCCAATTCGTGGTTGCCGTCCTCCATCTTGCCGACCAGCTGCTCCGGGTCCTTAAGATCGTTTTTCCACAGGCTAATCAGGTTGCGAAAATAATCGAGTTCATCGGCCGCATTGGGCGCCGTGCGCAAGATGATATCCTTGATCAGGGCCTTGGAATCGTGGTCATCGAACAGGGTGAAGTTGCTCTTAAGGCCCAGATGGAGGGACTCCTTGCGGAGAATATTCAGACCCAGGTTATGGAAGGTCGAGACGATTAGACCATGGGCCTGCTTGCCCTTAACCAGCTTGCTGACGCGGGCCTTCATTTCTCGAGCGGCCTTATTGGTAAAGGTCACGGCGGCTATATTGTGGGCCTTATAACCGCATTCCTGAATCAGATAGGCGATTTTTTGGGTGATCACCGACGTTTTACCCGACCCCGCGCCGGCCAGCACCAGCAGAGGCCCACTGATGTACTGTACGGATTCTTGTTGGCTGGGATTGAGTTGGGTGGCCATGTCAGTGGGGTTACCAGGAAAGGAGCAGGAATTTTAACAGCCCGTGGATGTTCACCCAAGGGAAGTTTTATATTGGCTCTAAATGGATCTTTTTATGCCGGATTATTGACGATGCTGCGGATCAGCTTCACACAGCGATAATAATATGGCTGGGTCAAGGCTTAACCTGCGGCTACCCACAGGCCCTGCCCCCCGATTGATGCACCTAAGCCCGGTGGCTCGGTGCGCTATCCATTTAGGCAGGGCACAGGTCGATGCTGGGCTATTCGCTATCCAATAGAACGATCTGATGCGGCTCAATACGGATCTTCTGTAGCTTGAAAAGCCGGCCGATCGCATTTTTAAAGTTACCCTTGCTGACCTGAAAGGTACTGTAGATGGCCTCGGGCGAGCTCTTATCGGACAGCGGCAGCGTGCCGCCATTGACCTTGAGCTCGACCAAAATACGCTCGCCTATATCGAGGCGGGCTTCGTGGCCCTGAAGCTGAATCGCCAGATCGATCTTCTGGTCTTCGCGGATATTCTTAATATAGCCCGACAACTGCTGGCCCACCTTGAGCGGCTGCAGTAGGTCGGCGTTTAGAATCATACCCAGGTACAGTTGATCGACGACCGCCTTATAGCCAATATCGGTGCGGCCGACGACCAGTAGGCTGACTCGATCATTGACGCTATAGTTGCTGGTTTCTTCGCGCAGATAATTGCTCAATTTGGCCGAGCCGGTAATGCGCATGGTGTGTTCATCGACAAATAGATAGACCACGTGAGTTTGCCCCACTTCCATCGGCTTGCGTTGCTGGCCGAGTGGCACCAACAACTCCTTGGGCAGACCCCAGTCCAAAAAAGCACCAAAGGAGGTAGTGTCCTTGACTTCCAAGGCGGCACACATGCCCACCTCAGCCTTGGGCTTCAGGCTGGTGGCAATCAGTCGATCTTCTGAATCCAGATAGATAAAGACATTGATCCAGTCACCCAGCTCGGTATCGGGTGGCACCTGAGTCTTCGGAAGCAGGATTGCCTCAAGGTTCTCGCCATCGAGATAGACCCCAAAGTCCATAATAGAGGTGACTTCAAGGGTGTTGTACTTGCCGATTTGTGCCATGGAGCCCACCAAAAAGGGGAAAAGGCGCAGTATAAGGGAAAAAATGGATTTTAGCATGGGTCGCGCAGCTGGATGTTATAGCACCCGATGCCCCGGTTACGTTGTTGGTCCGGTAAGACAGTGGGCATAATAGGGCGCAACAATATGTAACTTCGTTTTCTAGCTCGGAACGGCTCCCGTCTCCAATAGTGGGCGAATCGTCCTTTAAAGGTACCTTCATGCGTGTATTACTTCTCACCCTGAGTTTATGTTATTCCGCCAGCGTCATAGGCGCATCGATATGGCATGTACAAGGC
>NZ_CP011797.1:3465000-3592500 GCF_002795845.1 Reinekea forsetii | reverse complement strand
ACCACTGGGGGTAGAGCACTGTTTGGGCTAGGGGGTCATCCCGACTTACCAACCCCATGCAAACTCCGAATACCAGTGAGTACTATCCGGGAGACACACGGCGGGTGCTAACGTCCGTCGTGAAAAGGGAAACAACCCAGACCGTCAGCTAAGGTCCCAAAGTTTTGGTTAAGTGGGAAACGATGTGGGAAGGCTCAGACAGCTAGGAGGTTGGCTTAGAAGCAGCCACCCTTTAAAGAAAGCGTAATAGCTCACTAGTCGAGTCGGCCTGCGCGGAAGATATAACGGGGCTCAAACCAAACACCGAAGCTACGGACTTGTGTATTTATACATGAGTGGTAGAGGAGCGTTGTGTAAGCCGTTGAAGGTGAGTTGAGAAGCTTGCTGGAGGTATCACAAGTGCGAATGCTGACATGAGTAACGATAATGCGAGTGAAAAACTCGCACGCCGAAAGATCAAGGTTTCCTGTTCAACGTTAATCGGAGCAGGGTGAGTCGGCCCCTAAGGCGAGGCTGAAGAGCGTAGTCGATGGGAAACAGGTTAATATTCCTGTACTTCAATACAGTGCGAAGGGGGGACGGAGAAGGCTAGGTGATCCGGGCGTTGGTAGTCCCGGTTTAAGCGTGTAGGCTGAGTGTTTAGGAAAATCCGGACACTCACTAAGGCTGAGGCGTAATGACGGTGATCCCACGGGATCCGAAGTCACTGATGCCATGCTTCCAGGAAAAGCCTCTAAGCTCCAGCTGTATTGGAACCGTACTCCAAACCGACACAGGTGATCAGGTAGAGAATACCAAGGCGCTTGAGAGAACTCGGGTGAAGGAACTAGGCAAAATGGTGCCGTAACTTCGGGAGAAGGCACGCCCAGGCTGGTGATGAGACTTGCTCTCTGAGCTGACTTGGGCCGAAGATACCAGGCCCCTGCGACTGTTTACTTAAAACACAGCACTCTGCAAACACGAAAGTGGACGTATAGGGTGTGACACCTGCCCGGTGCCGGAAGGTTAATTGATGGGGTTAGCGTAAGCGAAGCTCTTGATCGAAGCCCCGGTAAACGGCGGCCGTAACTATAACGGTCCTAAGGTAGCGAAATTCCTTGTCGGGTAAGTTCCGACCTGCACGAATGGTGTAACGATGGGGGCGCTGTCTCCACCCGAGACTCAGTGAAATTGAAATCGCGGTTAAGATGCCGTGTATCCGCGGCTAGACGGAAAGACCCCGTGAACCTTTACTATAGCTTCACACTGGACTTTGATGTTATTTGTGTAGGATAGGTGGGAGGCTTTGAAGCTGTGACGCTAGTTGCAGTGGAGCCAACCTTGAAATACCACCCTGATAACATTGAGGTTCTAACGTCGGCCTCGAAACGAGGTTACGGACCGTGTGTGGTGGGTAGTTTGACTGGGGCGGTCTCCTCCTAAAGAGTAACGGAGGAGTACGAAGGTGCGCTAAGCATGGTCGGAAATCATGCGGTTAGTATAATGGCATAAGCGCGCTTGACTGCGAGACGGACAGGTCGAGCAGGTACGAAAGTAGGTCATAGTGATCCGGTGGTTCTGTATGGAAGGGCCATCGCTCAACGGATAAAAGGTACTCCGGGGATAACAGGCTGATACCGCCCAAGAGTTCACATCGACGGCGGTGTTTGGCACCTCGATGTCGGCTCATCACATCCTGGGGCTGAAGCCGGTCCCAAGGGTATGGCTGTTCGCCATTTAAAGTGGTACGCGAGCTGGGTTTAGAACGTCGTGAGACAGTTCGGTCCCTATCTGCCGTGGACGTTGGAAAATTGAGAAGAGCTGCTCCTAGTACGAGAGGACCGGAGTGGACGAACCTCTGGTGTTCGGGTTGTCATGCCAATGGCATTGCCCGGTAGCTAAGTTCGGACGGGATAACCGCTGAAAGCATCTAAGCGGGAAGCCCCCTTCAAGATAAGTTTTCCCCGAGGCTTTAAGCCTCCTGAAGGGCCCAGTAAGACTAACTGGTTGATAGGCAGGGTGTGTAAGCGTTGTGAGGCGTTGAGCTAACCTGTACTAATTGCCCGTGCGGCTTGGCCATATAACGCCGAAGTGGTTTGAGCTGTTGGTAGTTCAGAGATACGCTGAAAGAAAAGAACGACCAAGATGAGTTGAGCAGTATCCGGAAGTTGAGAGCTTTTTTAGTACCCAATTGCGTAGAGCGTGCGCTGTCGTATGACAGACGCGAGCTATGACAACCAGTTTGCTTGACGAACATAGAGCGTTGGAACCACCTGATCCCATACCGAACTCAGAAGTGAAACGACGTATCGCCGATGGTAGTGTGGGGTCTCCCCATGTGAGAGTAGGTCATCGTCAAGCTCCTAAAAAGAAAACCCCGATCGGAAACGGTCGGGGTTTTTGCTATGCGTGGGACTCTCACATGGGTAGACCCACTTTTTAGTGGGCTCGGGTTGCCGCATCACGCGAGGCGTCGCACCGCCCCCTGTGAGAGTAGGTCATCGTCAAGCTCCTAAAAACGAAAAACCCGCAGTCTAACGGCTGCGGGTTTTTTTATGCCTGCTCGTAAATAATCATGGCTCTGAGGTATGCTCAGCATTAGCCTGCCCAACTCATTACAGAGGTCCTTATTAAGATGCGTTATCTGTTACTCGCCCTTAGCGTTATGTTGGTTGGCTGTGTGTCAACACGGTCCATTCCCCAGACTGGGATCGATTTTCAATTGGATCGATGCCCACCTTTTTTAAACTGTGTATCAAGCGAGTCTATTATCCCGCTCTATCAAGTCGCCCCGGTAAAACTGGTCGCACCGTTGCGCCGCGAAAGTTGGCAAGCCATTCAACAGACTGTTTTGGCTCAGCCCGGCGCTTCTTTAACGCAAGCGCGCTTTGGTTACCTTAGGGTGACCTGGCACAGTGCCTTGTTTCGCTTTCCGGATTTTGTCGAGCTCTTGGTCACTGATGATTCGAACAGTTTGGCGGTGCGCTCTCAATCCCTGTTTGGCCTATTTGACTTTGGTGTCAACAGAGCGCGCATTGAGCGCCTTCGGGAGGAATTAATTGCTAGGGGTTTAGCCGTTCGATAGGCAAAAAAAAGGCAATGCGCTTGCGCATTGCCTTTTTCATCGGACTAAATTTTACTTCATCGTGGGCATGGTGAATTCCGGACCCGCGCTCAGGCCGGTCGGCCAACGCGCGGTAATGGTCTTCATGCGGGTATAGAAACGCACACCATCTGGGCCATGCATATGCAACGGGCCGAACAGTGAGCGCTTCCAGCCACCAAAGCTGTGGAACGCCATTGGCACGGGGATTGGGACGTTAACCCCGACCATGCCTACCTGGACGTTCTCAACGAAGTTACGTGCGGTGTCGCCGTCGCGTGTGAAGATTGCCGTACCATTGCCATATTCGTGAGCGTTGATCAGGTTTAAGGCTTCTTCATAGCTATTCACTCGAACCACACAGAGAACCGGTCCAAAGACCTCCTCCTGATAAATACGCATACCGGCCTTGACGTTGTCGAACAGGGTCGGTCCGACAAAATAGCCATTTTCATGGCCAGAAACGACAAAGTTGCGACCATCGACAACCAGGGTTGCACCTTCAGCGACGCCCGAGTCAATGAAACCGAGCACCTTATCGGCATGTTCACGGGTAATGAGCGGGCCCATATGTGCCTCTGGACCGTCGCTGATGCCCGCACCAACTGTCATGGTGGCGATATTCTCGCTGAGGTCTTTGATCAGGTGGTCGGCCACTTCATCACCAACACAGACGGCTACCGAGATCGCCATGCAGCGTTCGCCAGCCGATCCATATGCCGCACCCATCAGCGAGTTGACCACCTGCGATGGTTCCGCATCGGGCATAACGATCATATGGTTCTTTGCACCACCCAATGCCTGAACACGCTTGCCGTGGGCACTGGCTGTTGAATAGATGTATTCAGCAATAGGTGTCGAGCCGACAAAACTGACCGCCTGAATCCGCTCATCTGTTAACAGGACGTCTACGGCTTCTTTGTCGCCGTTGACAATATTGAAGACACCATCGGGTAGACCGGCCTCTTTGAGCAATTCAGCCAAACGCAGTGGCGTTGACGGATCTTTTTCAGACGGTTTCATAATAAAGGTGTTGCCACAGGCGATCGCGACCGGAAACATCCACATCGGCACCATGGCCGGGAAGTTAAAGGGGCTGATGCCCGCACAGACACCCATCGGCATCATCTGGCTGTAGCTGTCAACACCACGGCCAACATTCAGACTGTGCTCACCCTTTTGTAAGTGCGGGATGCCACAGGCGAATTCAACCACTTCCAGGCCGCGGGTCAGTTCACCCTTGGCGTCGGAGAAGACCTTGCCGTGCTCTTGTGAAATCAGGGTGGCAATCTCATCGGCATGCTTTTCGATCAGTTCTTTGTATTTGAACATGACGCGTGCGCGGTTGAGTGGCGTTACCTTGCTCCAGATTTTGAAAGCGGCTTCTGCATTGGCAATAGCTGCACGGGTCTCGTCTGCGCTGGACAGGGCGACGGTGGCTATTTGCGCACCGGTGGCTGGATTGTAAACCGGTCCAGTGCGGCCCGACGTGGATGCGACGCGTTCGCCGCCGATAAAGTTACCTATGACCGACATGGTTCTTCTCCGTTGTTTGGTTGGGTCCTATTAAATGCCATCAAAAGTGATATAACAATGTAAAATAATTCCTGTATGATGCATCATTTTTGATGTATCACATAGGATCTGAGGCAGCCAATGAGTCGGAATCGTTTCAATTGGGAAGACGCGCGCTATTTCTTAGCCGTTGCCCGCTCCGGCACCATGGGGCGTGCGGCCGATACCCTAGGTATTGCGTCCATTACCTTGTCCCGTCATCTATCCCATCTGCAGTCCCGCACCGGTACTGCCCTCTTTACCCGTCACAGTAAGGGACTGACGCTCACCGACGAGGGACAGCGCCTGTTGGTGTATTTAGAGCGAGCCGAAGCCGAAATCGAGGCCGCGGGTGAGATCTTCGGCTCCGACCCGACCTCGGTCAGTGGCACAGTGCGCATTGCCGCACCGGAGGGCTTTGCGCTGAAGGTGTTAGCACCCCAGCTGAATGGCTTATTGGATGCTAACCCTGAGTTACGGGTTGAGATTGTGCCGCAATTGCGGGGTTTTTCGCTTTCTCGTCGAGAAGCCGATATAGCCATCATGGTGGGCAAACCGACGGAAGCAAAATTGCGCTACACACCCTTAGCAACCTATAACTTGGGCCTGTTTGCCTCGCCCGACTACCTGGCCAGGCGCGGCTATCCTGACTCCATTGAGGCACTCGCCGACCATCGCTTGGTTGGCTATGTCGAAGATCTACTCTTCTCGGATAGGCTTAACACCCCTAAATCGGCCTGGTCGGCATGGCAATCGCAAATATCCATCTACTCGCCGATTGGCCAGGTCGAGGCCGTCCGTGCCGGTACCGGTATCGGGATGTTGCATCGGTTTTTGCTCAATGCCAATGACGAGCTGATTCGCTTACTGCCGGAGGTGGAGGTGGAACGAGAGTTCTATCTGGTGTACCACCCGACGACTGAGCGGATACCGCGCATCGCGACGGCGATTGAGTTTCTCAAGCACATCAGTGTTGAAACCAGCAGTGAGTTACCGGCGTCCGAAGCCAATAGTTGAAGAGCTAGGGTGTGCCATGCTTGCAGCGACCCTGGCGGAGAGCCAGGGCAGGTCGGGTACCCAGCGATAATGGGCACCCTTACGATTCAACCCTAAGCGTCGACGTCAATACCGGCGTCGGCACAGAGTCGGCTCAGGTTGGCATGGCCCAGCTTGGCATAGGTCAGGGGATGCGCCACAGCAGGATCCTGTTCGGCCTCAACGACTAGCCAACCGCTGTAGTTATGCGACTTGAGCACCGCAAAAACAGCCGGATAGTCAATAAAGCCGTCGCCGGGCACAGTAAAGGTGCCATTCAAAACCGAATTTAAGAAGCTCAAATTACGGTTTTTACTGTCCGCTAACACTGCCTTACGAACATCCTTGCAGTGCACGTGCTTGATACGCTGCGCATGTCGGGTTGCGACCGCAACAACATCCCCGCCGGCAAAGGTTAGGTGGCCAGAGTCGAGTAACAGACCGACGGCCTCGGAGGTACCGGCCATCAGGCGATCGATATCGTCCTCGGTCTCAATTACCGTGCCCATATGGTGGTGGTAAGCCAAGGCCACGCCTTGGCTTTGTAGGTATTCGCCGACCTTGTTGATCCGCGTAAGAAACTCCGGCCATTCAGCCTCGGTCATCTTCGGACGCTTGCTGACCGGGGTGTCCAGATCGCCATGGATGCAGCGGCTGACCTCGCAATAGACCATTACGGTCGAGCCCAGTTGCTTGAGTAAGTTCAGATGATCCTGTAGCGCGGCGATCTCATCCTCAACGCTGCGCTCCAGCAGTAGGCTGCTGTACCAGCCCGAGACCAGTACCAGGCCATGGGCGTCGAGAATAGGGCTGAGAATCTCAGCTTGGCGAGGAAATTTCTGACCCAGTTCGAAGCCGCTGTAACCGGCCAGCTTGCCCTCGGAAAGGCAGGTTTCCAGCGATGTATCCGCACCTAAGGCGGGAAGATCGTCGTTGGTCCAGGTCAGCGGGTTAATACCGATGCGTACCGTCATGTCATTACTCCTCAGCGCCAGCCGGGTTTGGACCGCAAGCTGGCTGATAAAATGTGTGTGGTTTTAGTTTAAATCGGCGGCTCTGTGGCTGGGCCAACCTAACCGCGATTCCGCCAGTGTTGAATCAGATCGAAGTAGTTATTGCCGACCTGTTCGATAAATTGTTCGTCACTAATCTCATTCGCCAACCAGCGATAGCTCTCCTTGGCCCAAAGGGTCCGCCCGACGGTAAAGCCTTTGCAGATATCAAACCCGGCGGAGTTGGCAAAGTCGCGCTTGAGCTCTTCAATAGGGGCATCCAGGCCTAACAACAGAATACCGCGGCAATGCGGCGCTCGGGCCTGAATCAATTGAGTCAACTTAGCCCAAGTGGCCGCAGAGGGTGCCGGCAGCTTCCACCAGTCGGGTCGAATGCCCAGATTGTAGAATCGTTGCAGCGACCGCACCAAGGTGTCTTCATCCTGTGCCAGCTCTCGAGGCGGGATCAGTTCGAGCAGTAACTCGTGACCAGAGACGCAACAGGCTTCGTAGAGTTCCTTGGCCTGACGCTCTTGCAGATTGCGCTGCTCTTGCGGCTGGTCGGGATGGTAGAAGATTAAGCACTTGACCACATGCTCCAGCGGCCACTCGCGCAATCGGCTGCCGATCGACCGTCCGCCTTCCAATTCAATGGGGTTAGAGGTCGGCAACTCGACCGGCCGACCGATCCACCAGCCTCGTCCGGTGAGATCATTGAGCGCCTCTTGCCCATAGGTATCATCGATCAGCACTCCGATATTGCCATCGAGCTGGGCCGCGTCGGCACCGTGCTGGGTGGCCTTGACCAAGAGCTGCTTAAGTAGGTTGATGCGCTGCTCATCGGTGCCGGTTTCTCGAGCCATATTAAAGAGTTGAATTCGGTGGTCATAGGCCAGGCCGAATATTTCATGCCACTTCGCTTTGCGCCGGGTGGTCACTCGATGCAAATAGTTGAGCTCGCGGTCCGTGTCGGGTCGAGCAATATCCGCGGCATGTTCGATATAATAATCAAGCTCTTCGGCGGACGGAATGGCCGGCGCACAGCCATGACGAGATACCACCAACGCCCCGCAGGCATTGGCATACTGGCAACAGGTTTGGTGATCTTCGCCGTTTAGCCAGCCGCGTAAGAAGCCGCTGATAAAGGCATCGCCGGCCCCAAGCACATTTAATACATCGACCCGAACGCCTGTGAAGACATCGAAATCCGCCTCAGATGGCGGAATGTCGCCGTCGAGCACGGTACAGCCCAGGGCGCCTAACTTGAGGACAATGGTGGCATTGGTGAGTCGGCGAATGGTTTTCAGTGCCGCGATGGTATCGGTCGTGCCGCCGGCTATATGCACCTCTTCCTCGGTTCCCACGATCAGGTCGAGATAAGGCAAGACGCTTTGCAGGTGCTTGCTGACATTGGCATCGGAGACAAAGCGGTTCTCGCCCTCGCCCATGCCAGTCAGCCCCCACAGTACAGGGCGGTAATCTATATCGAGCACGACCTTGGTGCCGGCGTCCTTGGCATAGTCGATGGCGGTCATACAGGCCTGAAATGTCGAAGGCTTAGACAGGTGGGTACCGGTAATCAACAGTGAGCGACTCGAGGCGATAAAGGTTGGCGTAAAATCGTCTTTGCTTAAGGCCATATCGGCGCAGTCGTTACGATAGAAAATGAGCGGGAAGGTGTCGCGATCTTTTATGCCCAGAATTACCAGGCCGGTTAGGCGTTCGCTATCGGTGATGACATGGCTGGTGTCGACGCCGGCAGCGTCAAACTCCTCGCGCACAAAACGACCCATATGCTCGTCACCGACGCGGGTCAGCATGGCCGAGCGCAAACCCAGGCGGGCGGTGCCGTAGGCAATGTTGCCCGATGAGCCACCGAGGTATTTCGCAAAGCTGCCCATGTCTTCTAAGCGAGCGCCGATCTGTTGGCCATACAGATCTACCGCGGCGCGGCCGACACAGATAATATCGAGATTACGCGCACCGACAGTCTTTTTTAGGTCGCTCATTTTTTTTAGTCCTCTGTATGTCTAGTTCTCTGCTTTTATAGGTATCTGTGGGGGCAGAGCGCAGAAAATTTTGGCGATAAAATTTTTTAGATACGACAGAATAGAATTTTTTTTCTATTTAGTCAAATATCTGGAAACTACATTTCACAATGTAACTTTCGCAAACAATATCAGTACCTTAGGGCGACCGATGAACACTAAATGATCAATTTCATTCGAAAAAGACCATAAAATAGAATAAAAATTCTAAAAAGAGCTTTAGTCCTGAACAAAGAGCCTTTAGTATCGATCGACATCAGCGCGCACGCTGAATCGTTTGTGGGTCCGTCACGTGCCAGAGCAAACCAACCAATTGAGGGAAACTATGTCTCGTTTACTGTCACCTGTATCAGAGCCCGATCAAAATGGCCGAATTCAACATATCACGCCAGAGTCAGCGGGTTGGGAATACGTTGGTTTCGAGGTTTATAAGCTTAAGGCGGGGCGATCACTCAAGGCCGACTCCCTCAACAATGAGGTCTGTCTGGTTATTCTCACTGGCAAGGCGAGCGTTAAGACGCTAAAAGAGTCTTGGTCGCATATCGGTGAACGCACCAGCCTATTCGAACAAAAAGCGCCATACGCGGTTTATGTGCCGCCGTCGGATGCCTACGAGGTAACTGCGGAAACCGATTTGGAACTTGCTGTATGTTCAGCGCCGGCCATGGGACAGTACCCAGCCCGGCTGATCACCCCGGCTCATACTCGATTTGAAACACGCGGCATCGGCACCAATCAACGTCACGTATGCAATATTTTGTTCGGTAATATGGCGGCTGAAAAACTACTCGTCTGTGAAGTCATCACACCCGATGGCAACTGGTCGAGCTACCCGCCGCATAAGCACGATCGGGATCTGGCGCCAACGGAGACCAAGCTTGAGGAGACCTATTACCACCGTATCGATCCGGATCAGGGCTTTGTTTTCCAGCGCGTCTATACCGACAATCGCTCGATTGACGAGACCATGGCGATTGAGAATCACGGCGTGGTTATGGTACCGGAGGGCTACCATCCCGTTGGCGCACCACACGGCTATACCTCTTACTATCTCAATGTGATGGCCGGGCCAGCGCGAGAGTGGATTTTCCACAACGATCCGGATCACGCCTGGATTATCGAAGCCGATAAGTTGAAGGCCTCACGTTAGGGCGCCGTAAGAGGCGCGCTACAGTCGATGGCGGGGCGACAAAGCCAATCCGTAGTCGCCTCAATAACGCTATTGTTCAGGCTCTTCGGGCAGCTCGAAGGTGTAGAATAGGCGGTAATAGCAATAGATTGCCATGGCACCGGTGAGCATGCCCCAAAATGGACTGCCTGCAATCAGCCATTCGAACAGGGCCCAAAGCAGACAGACTGTGGTGACAGCATAGCGCCGCCAGACCGGGCGAAAGAACTCTAAATCTTGATCTCTGATCATCTTAAAACCTTAATGCGAGCTTGAATATCGATGGTAGCCGAGACAATAGGCTGCGCCGAGTATGCCTCAAGCCAGACCATTTTTCGGCAGATTTATTTAAGATGATGTTTGGGTCAGTGGATTTAATCGAAACCAAATACTAAGAGAGCGCACCGATAATGACAAACCCGCCTGCTAAGACGCTTGCTGAACTTAAAGCGCAAATCACGGCAAACCAGACAAACTTGAGTAAACGCCTGTTCCAGGTCGCCCAGTACCTGCTCGATCACCCCAACGAAATTGCGTTCGGCACCGTCGTGGTGATTGCGCGTGATGCCGGGGTGCACCCGTCCACTCTCGTGCGCTTTGCGAGCTCTTTTGGCTACAGTGGTTTTTCAGAAATGCAAAATCTATTCAAAGAGCAGTTGCGCGCCGAGGCGCCTAGCTATAACGACAGAATGCGCATCGCCCGAGAGTCCGAGGGTGACCAGGCTGATGCCAACCCGATCAGCCTGTTGCGTCAGTTTTCCGCAGCAAATTCCTCAGCCTTGGACCAACTGGTGACAGATGTCGACCTGGCTCAGCTTGAAAAGGCCGAGCAGCTGCTCAATGACGCTCAGACCATCTATGTGATGGGCGTGCGCCGGGCCTTTGTTGTCGCCTCTTATTTTGGCTATGCGCTGCGTCACGCGGAACGGCGCGCGTTTTTAATTGATGGTGTGGGTGGCTTGACGCAGGAGCAAGCCAGCTCAATGGGCGCAAATGATGTTCTCATCGCGATCAGTTTTCATCCCTATGGCCAAGAAACGCAGAACGTTGCCCGCGATGCCTTTGCCCGCGGCATACCCGTGGTACTGATCACCGACAGCCACTTAAGCCCACTTGCGGCACAGGCGACTGCGGTCCTGGCGGTGCAAGAAGCGTCGATTCATGGCATTCGGTCCTTGTCGGCTTCGCTCTGCGTGGCTCAGGCGTTGGCCATAGGTCTGACCGATCCGAATCGCGCCAAGGCATAACCCATTGGTCAGGACGCCTTGTTCGACCGGCTTTTCTTGTCCTGCAAGGGGCCTCTTTGATTGGGCCGCTGGCGATGGCAGTGCGCACCAAAATGAGGCCTATTAAAAATAATTTAGAATATTTATTCTAAATTATTGTGATTTGAAATTATTGTTGCTAGAGTGTTTCGGTAGCTGCAACGCAGGGTTTGCAAGCTGAGGAAGATCAGTACAATTCGTACAGGCCGCAGGGTTAGGGCGAAGCTGGTAGTTTCTGCTTGCAACCGGTTGCAAAAGCTCTAAATAAGTGTTTGGATAGAGAGGTTGCCCCACCTGGGGTTCTGGACAATAAAAAAAATTAAACGGGTGGACCAGACACCTGCCGGAGATAAAGATGAAAAAAACATTACTGGCGGCTAGTCTCGCCTCTGCTTTGTTTGCCCAAGCTCACGCAGCTGACACGTTAACCTTCGGTTACGCGGCTTACCTGTTTGATGACAAGTTCTCGACCATTTTGCGCAACGGTGCAGAAGCCTATGCGGAATCATTGGGTCATGAAATGATTCAAGTCGATGCAAACAACGACCAAGGTCGTCAGATAGACCAGGTCAATAACTTTATCGCCAACGGCGTTGATGCGGTCATCATCCAGTCGGTCGATTCTTCAGCGGCCCAACCAATGACTAAAGCATTGGCCGATGCCGGCATCCCAGCTATCTACGTTAACCGTAAGCCAATACCGATCCAGCAGTTGGGTTCTATGGCGGCCTATGTTGCTTCAAATGAGATCGAGTCTGGTACGTTGCAAACATTCGCAATGTGTAACCAACTGCGTGCCGAAGGCAAAGCGGGCGGCGCTCGCGGCTACCTGCTGATGGGTCAGTTGACCTCTGAAGCGGCTATTCAGCGTACCGCGGATGCCGAACAGGTAATGGGCTTGGATATGTGTAACTTCATGACCTTGGTCGCACCGAAGACGACTGGTCAATGGCAGCGTACTAAAGCACAAGACATCATGACTAACTGGTTGTCTACTGGCGAGCCGTTCGACTTCGTTATCGCGAACAATGACGAAATGGCGATGGGTGTTGTTCAAGCATTGAAATCTGCTGGTATCGATATGGATACAGTCGTGATCGGTGGTGTTGACGCAACTGATGATGCAATCGCTGCAATGAAAGGCGGAGATCTGGATGTGACTGTCTTCCAGAACGCTGCTGCTCAGGGCGAAGGCGCTATAAACGCGGCCATCAAGCTGCTCAACGGCGAGAAAGTTGACCGTGAAGTATACGTGCCATTCGAGCTCGTCCTACCGTCAAATGTTGATGAGTACGCGAACCGTAACTAAGTAAGATTGTTATACTGGGGCTCTTTCTTGAGCCCCTATTTTTTTAAAAACATACTTCCCCATAATCCCCATAACCCCCCAGGAGATAGTGTCATGGCTGGTTTAGCACATGGTCTTGGTGGTCTTAAGTACGACCCTAAGAAACGTCATCGTCCACCCGAACTAAATGTCTTTGTAGCATTCGTAGTAATTGTTTTACTGTTTGAGGTGCTGGGTCGACTCTTTGTTGGTGATAGTTTCCTTTTTAATACTCGTGACGGCATCGATACCTTATTTAACGAAGCGCGTCTGCGAATCATTATTTTACAAGTTGCTATTATTGGCATCATTGCCTTGGGTGTGACCCAGGTGATCATCGCCGGTGGTATCGACCTCAGTTCGGGCTCAATTGTTGGCGCTGCCGCAATGGTCGGAACGATGTTTGCTCAGAGCTCCATTAACCAATATGGAATGGAGAATACCGCCCCTGTCTTGGGCATAGCCTTCCTTGATCTGCCCGTTATTGTTGCGATCGTTGCGGCACTGGCCGCAGGTTTGCTCGCGGGGGTGATCAATGGTCTGTTGATTGCGTACGGTAAGATACCGCCCTTTATTGTCACCCTAGGCATGATGCTGTTTGCCCGGGGTGTGGCCAACTGGACCACGAAAGGTAAGCCTATTTCGTATCTGCAGGAAGATTACGCCGCGATTGGCGCAGGTATGACCCCGGTGTTTATCTTTTTAGGTGCCGCCCTGGTCATGCACCTGTTACTCAAATATACCCGCTACGGTAAGCATACCTACGCCATCGGTTCGAATGAACAGGCGGCGCGGATGTCGGGCATCGATGTCGATCGACTCAAAGTTCTAATCTATGCGATCGCCGGTTTCCTCTCGGCCCTGGCGGCCATTGTGCTCAGTTCCAAGGCGTTGACTGGCCAATCTGGCATGGGCGTGATGTACGAACTGGATGCGATCGCGATGGCGGTTATCGGCGGCACTTCGCTCGCCGGTGGTCGTGGTTCGGTACTGGGTACTTGCATCGGTGCGTTGATTTTCGGTGTTATTATTTCTGGATTTACCTTTATGAAGCTTGATGCTTTCTATCAGGAGATGGCGAAGGGAGCCATTATTGTCGCAGCCGTGCTGCTCGATCAATGGCGAGCGCGGCAACAAGCAGCGCGTAATTAATAGAGGATTTCGAGATGAACGATATAATTCTAAAAACCGAAGGCCTCACGAAACACTACGGTGGCGTTCAGGCCCTGGTGGGTGCGGACTTCGAGATCCGGCAAGGTGAGCACGTCGCCATTATGGGCGATAACGGTGCCGGTAAATCGACCTTTGTACGGCAGATTACTGGCGTCGAGCAACGCAGTTCTGGCAAGGTTTATTTTGATGGCCAGGCGGTTGATTTCGCCGGCCCGCTCGAAGCACGAGAAGCTGGCATTGAAACGGTGTTCCAGAACCTAGCCTTAGCCGACGCGCTGAACGTGCCGGATAATTTATTTTTGGGTCGTGAAAAGTTCCTGTTTAAATGTGGACCCTTTTCGATTTTGGATTTTAAGGCAATGCGCAGCGAGACGCTTAAATCACTCGAGCGTACCGGCGTAAAGATTCCTAACGTCGATAACCCGATCAGTAATATGTCGGGCGGCCAGCGTCAATGTGTCGCGATTGCGCGTACCGCGACCTTCCATTCAAAACTGACCATCATGGACGAGCCGACGGCCGCCCTGGGTGTGCAGGAGACGGCGCAGGTGGAAAATATTGTCCGGACGCTCAAGGAGGCCGGTGAGCCATTGATCCTAATCTCGCATAATATGCGCCAAGTCTTTGATCTAGTCGACCGCATCGTGGTGTTCCGACGTGGCCGCATTGTCGCTAACCTGCGCAAAGAAGATACCTCGGGTGAGGATGTTGTCGCCTATATTACTGGCGCAAAAACCGACCCTGCGTACGAGGTGGATGCCTAAGCATCTGCCGGTTAACGGACGTATTTTTAATCTTACTCAACAATTATATGTTTAGGCCGGGCCTAACGGAGCAAAATCATGACAATTCGCATTGGTATTTTGGGTGCAGGGCGCATTGGTAAGGCGCATGCTGCTGCCATCGCTGCAACAGCAGGCGCCACCCTGGTCGCCATCGCGGAGCCCTTTGCCGCCGCTGCGCAGGCAATGGCAGATCAATATGGCTGTGATATTCGGACCATTGATGATATCGCCGCGGCGAATGATGTCGACGGTGTGATTATCTGCACCCCGACGGACACCCACGCTGACCTGATCGAACAGTTCTGTCGCGCCGGCAAGGCGGTGTTTTGTGAGAAGCCTGTCGATCTCAGTTTGCAGCGCGTCAAGGAATGCTTAAAAGTCGTCAATGAGACCAAGGGTACTTTGATGGTCGGTTTTAATCGCCGCTTCGACCCGGATTTTATCGGGGTTAAAACGGCGATCGATGACGGTGCGATCGGCAAGGTCGAGATGGTATCCATTACCAGTCGCGACCCTGGCGCGCCTCCGGTCGATTATATCAAGCGTTCCGGCGGTATCTTCCGCGATATGACCATCCATGACTTCGACGTGGCGCGTTGGTTGCTGGGCGAAGAGGTAACCACAGTCCAGGCTGCAGCATCGGTTCTGGTCGATGACGAGATCGGTAAGGCGGGCGATTACGACAGCGCCAATATCTTGCTGACCACTGCATCTGGGCGTCAAGCAGTGATTTCGAACAGTCGTCGGGCAACCTATGGCTATGATCAGCGGATTGAAGTGCTCGGCTCTAAGGGCTTGGTGTCAGCGGAGAACCATCATGAGAATCGAGTCACGATCGCCAATGCCGACGGCTTTCAGCGCCGGCCCCTGTTGAACTTCTTTATGGAGCGTTATATGCCGGCGTACGAAGCCGAGATTCGGGCCTTCGTTGCGGCGGTTGAGGACGGTATTGCACCGCCCACGACCGGGCATGATGGTCTGATGGCAATGGCCTTGGCAGATGCTGCTCTGAAGTCTGTCGAAGAAGGGCGTGCAGTGCTCCTTTCTGAGATTCTGGTCTAGCGACAACCGGCTCATCCCTGTTTAAGGCGATGGGCTGTTTAGCTGTTCTTTTCCCCGCTGGGCGAGTCCTGGTCGCTAGTTTATGGCTCATTGGAGTAATTCCCATCCGTCTGCCACGTCGAACGTTTAATCGACGGCTTCTCGGACTCTTCACGCAGCCTATCGTGGTAGTATGGCAAAAGGCTTTCGACACCCGTTGAGATGCTAATCGAACATTACCCTAACTGGATACTGAGTGTCTCGAACAACGAAGAATCGTGTCACGCTAGCAGAGGTTGCTAAGCTTGCCGGCGTTAGCCGCAGTGCTGTTTCGCGCAGCTTTACCGTCGGGGCGTCCGTCGCGCCGAGTACCTTGTTGCGGGTGCGCGAGGCGGCTAAGGAACTGGGCTACCGACCTAATATATTAGCGCGCAGTCTGACCACCGGCCAGACCGGTCTGGTCGGTCTGGTGGCCAACAACTTTCACAATCCCGTCTACCTTGAGTGGTTCGATATCTTTACCCGCCTGCTGCAAGCGCGCGGGTTGCGCACCCTGTTAATTAACCTCACCGATGAAGTCGAGCCGCTGCGCAGTCTGGATCTATTGATGCAATATCAGGTTGATGCTGTGGTGGTGGCGACCTCAACCCTGCCGATCAGCTTTGCCAGCGCCTTTGCCGAAGCGGGCTTGCCGGTGGTGCATGCCTTCGGCCGCGACAATGATGGTGACTTTGATGTGGTTGGCATCGATAACCGGGAAGCCGGACGAATCGCAGCGCGCCGTCTACTGGCTTGTGGTTACCAGAGTGTTGGCTTCCTAGGCGGGCCTGAGAGCTCAACCTCGACACGCGATCGTTTGGCGGGCTTTATGGATGTTGTTGAAGAACATGCGGGGGTCCAGTTTCAAATTGGTTATTCGCAAACCTATAGTTTCGAAGGCGGCTTTGAGGCGATGCAGGGGTTAATGGCCGGTGAACTAGCGCAGGGCTATTTTTGCGGTGATGATGTGGTCTCTATCGGTGCTATGAGCGCGTTGCGCCGTGGCGGTATCCAAGTACCCGAAGCGGTGGGCATTATTGGTTTTAATAATGTTGAGATGGCGGCGTGGGACAATATTCGCCTAACCACGGTGGCCCAGCCACTGGCCCAGATTGTTGAGGTAACGGTAGAGTGTTTGCAAGCCCAGCTGCAATCGAAAGAGGCCTATCAGCCCAGCGCTAAGCTGTTGCCGTGCCAAATCATCGAGCGCGATACCTTGCCCAAGGCTCTCAGCTAAACTGCGGCCAAGCTCTAAACCTAATGATCCCTAAGCTGCTAAACAACCCCGCTAGCCATCCGGCGAGCAGGGCTGCCTGATCGGCCTCGCTAGAGCTCGACCCACTGACCATTATTGTTGCCAGAGCGGGCCACTGCGGCAATCGCACTGATGGAGTCTGCCCCGGCTTCGACCAAGGGCACCAAGCCCAAGTCCGGAGTTTGACCAGCCTTAAGCGCATGAATTGCGGTGGCCAGTTCAGAGTAGATATTGCCAAAGGCCAGGGGCATGCCTTCGGAATGACCGATGGTCACTCGACTGGAGCGATCGGCCTCAGGTGATAAACCGCCCTCACCGCGTTCGATGATCTGCGTTCGGCCGCCCAGCGGGGTGTAAAAGAGCTGGTTCGGTTGCTCTTGGGTCCAGCGCAACCCGCCGGTTTCACCAAACACCTGAATGCCCAAGCCATGTTGCCGACCGAGCGCGCAGGAAGAGGTCCAGAGACGACCGACGGTGCCTTCAGACATGCGAAAATTAACCATCGCATCATCCTCCAGGGTTCGGCTCGGGATCAGGCTGACGCAGTCCGCCGAGAGGCGTTCAACGCGCTGATTGGTGACAAAGGTGGCCAGGTGCAAGGCATGAATGCCGCAGTCGGCGAATTGCGCCGAGACACCGACCATCTCCGGATCATAGCGCCAGCGCACGCGCGGATTATCGGCATCGGCGGCATCGGCATGATGACCGTGGGCGAACTCGGTAAAGACCATGCGCACCTTGCCGATATCTCCGCGCGCGACCATGGCACGCATATGACGCACTAAGGCGTAACCGGTGTAGCCATAATTGACGGCGCATATTTTGCCACTCTCGCGGGCCACCCCGATTAGGCTTTGGGCTTCTTTCGGCGTCATGGTGAGCGGCTTTTCGCATAAAACGTTAAAGCCGGCCTCCAAAAAGGCCTTAGTGATCTCAAAGTGGGTATTGTTCGGCGTGGCAACCGTGACCAGGTCCACCCGGTCGGCCCGTGCAGACTCGCCGGCAAGCATTTCGCGCCAGTCACCATAGCTTCGGCTTGGCTCCAACCCGAGCTCTTGGCCATAGGCTCGACCCTCCTCGGCGCGATGGTCTAGTGCGCCGGCGGTAAAGTTATAGAGGCCATCGAGCCGCGCCGCAAGCCGATGCGCCGGTCCAATCTGACTGCCTCGGCCACCGCCGATTAAGCCCCAGTTTATTGTTGTCATCTGTATCTCCTAAAAGCCCATACTGGCTAAAAATTCGCGGTTGGCTATGGCATCGCTCAGGGGTGACACCTCGAGCAACGGATCGCAATCCTGCTCGACGGTCATCCAACCTTGATAACCACGTTGGGTAAGTAATTTGTGCAATGCATCGAACTTCACTTCACCCTGGCCGAGGTTGCAGAAGATACCGTCGCCACAGGCTTTATAAAAGTCGGTGCGCTGAAGGATCACATCGGCTTTGATCTTAGGATCGATGTCCTTGCAATGGACATAGGCCAAACGATCGTAATAGCGCTCCATAAAGTTAATCGGGTCGAATCCGGCGTAGGTTTGATGCCCAGTATCGATGCACAACTTAAGCAGATCGGCGTCGACCTCCTGCATCAAGCGCTCAAGTTCATCATGGAAGTCCATAAAGCCTGCCGCATGACTGTGGATGCTGACCGTTAGGCCATAGCCGTCCCGCGCCATCTTTGCAACGGTTTTGATGCGCTCGACAAAGCCCTGCCATTCACTGCTGCTCAGTTGCTCGGCCTCAGATGGGCGTCCAGCCGTCGGTGCGCGCCGCGCTGATATCGAGTCGATCAGCACCAGGTGCTGAGCACCCTGAGAGGCCAAAGCGTTAGCGGTTCGTTCCGCAGTCTTGAAAACGTCTGCGAAGCCATCGGGATCGTGGAAGGGTTGGAACACCACACCGGCCGTTAAGGTCAGGTCTTCTTTTTGTAAGGCGTCGTCGAGTTGCGACCGATCTTCGGGTAGGTAGCCCACGGGGCCTAACTCGATGCCGCGATAACCGGCCGCCGCACAATCTTGTAACACCTGTTGCCAGGGTGGATTACGGGGATCGTCCGCAAATTCAACACCCCAAGAGCAGGGCGCGTTACCAATACGTATTGCCATTATAGTTAGTATCCTAGGTTAATTGTTTGCAAGGCTGATCCAGCCGGAGGTCTTGTGGGATGCTCTAATACCATCCATGACCCGCATCACGGCAACGCCGTCATCGAACGATGGCCACGCGACGGTATTGGACAGAATCGCCTTAAAGAAGTTGGCTTGTTCAATAATAATTTGGTCTTGAAAGCCGGTGCCGTGCGCGGGGCCCTGACAAAAATAGCCGTAGTCACCGTGATCCGGGCCGGCCAGAATGCGTTTGAAACCGGCGTTCGGTCCATCTTCGGGTTGATAGAGCCAAAGTGAGTTCTGATCTTCTTGATCGAAGCGCAAGCTGCCGCGGGTGCCATGGATCTCATAGGCGTAGCGCATCTTGCAGCCATGTGCGACGCGCGAAAACGACAACAGGCCGTTGGCACCGTTGGCGAATCGGGTCATCAGTTGCACCTGGTCGTCATTGCACGGCGTGCTCGGATCTTGATCGCGTACTTCGGGTCGGCTGGTGATATCGGCGACCAGTGCGTTGATCGGTCCACATAGGGTTAGGGCGCACTGCAGCATATGGGGTGCGAGATCGCCGAGTGTGCCATTGGCATCGCCGAGCAGGCGCCAATTGCCATCGCCGGAGCCAATTGGGGCCATAAAGTCTTCATTGTGCTCGCCGCGAAACCAGGTGATGTCGCCGATCGCGCCATCGGCAATCAGCTGGCGCGCATGGGCCGTGGCGGGCGTGTTGATGTAATTGTAGCCGACCAGATTGACTATATCCTTGGCCGCTAGGGCAATCTCGGCCGCCTCGGCGGTATTGCGGCCCATGGGTTTCTCGCACAGCACCGGCTTGCCGACTGCAGCGCAAGCGCGTACATAGTCTAGGTGGGTGTCCTGCGGCGAGGCGATAATCACCGCATCGATCAGATCGGAGTTGATCAGCTCCTCTGGGCTATCGAAAGCTATTCTCGCGTCAAACTTTTTGGCATAGCGTTGTGCGCTGGCGGGCGAGGATGCCGCGATGCCCGCCAATACGATCTCAGCGTCGAGTTCGAAGACCGCACTGACGCTGCGCGCCGCGACAGAATGGGCTTTACCCATATATCCGCCACCAATAACCCCCACATTTATTATTTTCATATATACTCTGTTTGCAACCGGTTGCAAATGTTATATCTTGTTGACCTTAGAAAATCAATAGTGGGAGTTTAAAATGTCTGAAACGGTACGCTTAACCACAGCACAAGCGATCATAAAGTACCTCGAGAACCAATGGATCGAGCTTGATGGCGAACGCCAGCGTATCTGTGGCGGCGGGTTCGGTATCTTTGGCCATGGCAATGTTACCTGCCTGGGTGAGGCGATGTATGAAGCGCATGACAAGCTGCCGCTTTATCGCGGTCAACATGAGCAATCTATGGGTTTTGCTGCGGCGGCCTATGCCAAGTTTTATCGGCGCAAGCGCTTTATGTTTTGTACCGCATCCGCCGGTCCCGGTACCGCGAATTTAGTAACCTCATCCGCCTTGGCAATGGCCAATCGGTTACCCATGCTAATGTTGTGTGGTGATAACTTCTTGACCCGGTTGCCCGATCCGGTGCTGCAGCAGGTCGAGCATTTCAACAACCCCAGCTTGGGGGTCACCGATAGCTTTAAGGCTGTGACCCGATATTGGGACCGCATTACCCACCCCGCGCAAATTTTGCAGTCTTTGCCGCAAGCGCTTGGGGTCATGTTGGATCCGGCCGATTGCGGCCCTGCCTTTATCGGCTTGCCGCAGGACGTGCAGGGTTGGACCTACGATTATCCGGTGTCATTTTTTGAACCGGTGGTGCACCGTGTGCGCGCCATCATGCCCGACCCGGTCGAACTGGAGCAGGCCGCACAAGCCTTAGCTAAGGCCAAGACGCCGCTTATTATCGCCGGTGGTGGCGTGCAATATGGTGATGCCATCGAGGAATTGCGTGCCTTCGCCGAACGGCATCAGATTCCGGTGGTCGAGACCATCGCCGGGCGCGCCAACTTGCTCTGGGACCATCCGCTGAACTGCGGCCCAATTGGTGTCACCGGTTCGGAGTCGGCCAATAATTTAGCCAATCTGGCCGACGTGGTGCTCTGCGTTGGCACGCGCCTGCAGGATTTTACCACCGGTTCGTGGAGCGTGTTTGCCCTAGAGTCGGCGTTAATCAAGATCAACCCGGCACGATTCGATGCGCTCAAGCATCGGGGTACGGCAGTCGTGGCCGGCGCGAAAGAGAGTTTACCGGCCCTGTCCGCCCTAATGGGTGCGTTTCACAGCAGCCCTGCTTGGCTGGCCACGGCAGCGCACGAAAATGCCAGCTGGGCGTTGATCCGCGCGCGCAACACCGACAGTCAACAGGGTCCTAACCGTTACGCCCAGGTGATTGGCGTGATCAATGGCATGTGCAGTCCTGAGGACCGTATCGTGGCTGCCGCCGGTGGCTTGCCGGCGGAACTGGCGGCCAATTGGCGCACCTTGGCAACCAGCTCGGTGGATATCGAATTCGGTTTCAGTTGCATGGGTTATGAGATCGCCGGTGGTTGGGGCGCCCGTATTGCCCAGAGTGAAACCCAGCCCGACAGTGACACCATTGTGTGGACCGGTGATGGCTCCTATCTGTTGATGAACTCGGATATTTACAGCGCCGTGCTGACCGAGAAGAAACTGATCATCATGGTGCTGGATAATGGCGGCTTCGCGGTGATCAATAAGCTGCAGAAGGGCAAGGGTAATGAAAGCTATAACAATCTCATTGCCGATACGCCCACCGCCAGTAATCAGCATCGGGTCGATTTTGCCGCCCATGCGCAGAGTATGGGTGCCACCTCTGAGCGGGTCGACACAGTCGATCAGTTGCAAGCGGCTTTTCTGCGCGCTAAAGCCTCGACCAATACCTATGTCATCGTGATGAACGTCGATCCCTATGACGGTTGGACCACCGAGGGTCACGCCTGGTGGGAAGTGGGCACGCCAGCCATTTCCAATTCGGCCAGCGTTACCGCCGGGCATAAAGAAGTTGAATCCGGTCGCGCCCGTCAGCGCAAGGGGGTCTAAGTGTTATCCATTCTGGCGTCGTCAGACCTACCGTTTTTGGTTATGGGCCGGGCCGGAATGGATCTTTATCCACATCCGCCCGGCACTCGTATTGAAGAGGCGACCAACTTTAGCGCCGAGCTGGGTGGTTCCAGTGGCAACATTGCCGCCGCGCTGAGCCGATTTGAACAGCCGACCTGGCTCGCCACGTCGGTCTCCAATGACGCGGTCGGGCGCTTTGTGGTGCAGCAATTGGCGAATTATGGCATCGCGACAGATCTCCTTCATACACTCGACGGCGACGTCCGCACCAGCCTGGCCTTGGCCGAATCGCGCATCGAAAACCAGCAAACCGTTATTTATCGCAATCAGGCGGCTGACTTTCAGATGAGCGTTGCGCACATCGAGGCGATCGATTTCAGTCGTTTCCGTGCGGTCGTGGTCACCGGTACGTGTCTAACGCTCGAGCCGTCTCGGGCCGCCACGCTCTTGGCCTTGAAGCGTGCCAAGGCCGCCGGTGTGCTCACTGTGCTTGATCTGGATTATCGGCCTTACTCTTGGCAGAGCGCCAGTGCCGCGCTGGAGGTTTATCAACAGGCGGTCGAGTGCGTTGACCTGCTAGTCGGCAACGACGATGAGTTTGGTCATATGTCCGGCAGCTATGCCCAGGGCGAGGCCTATGCGCGCTCGCTGGCGTTGCGCAACAAGTGGGTCATCTATAAGCGTGGAGCCCAGGGTTCGCTGGCCTTTGCCCCGCAGGGTCCGGCCATCGAGACCGGCATCTACTCGGTTACTGCGCTCAAACCCATTGGCGCCGGTGACGCATTCTTAGGCGGGTTGTTGGCGAGTCTGTCACGCGCCGAACCCTTCGCGACGGCGCTGCTCCAGGCCAGTGCCTGTGCCGCCATTGTGGTGGCCCGCGTGGGTTGTGCCCCGGCGATGCCAACCCTGGCCGAACTCAACGAATTTCAGGCGGCCCACTCGGCCGACCAACATCCTATTGGAGATCTGTGATGCACATTAAACCCTTTGATAATCAGAACAAACCGATCGTTGACGTCGACCACGATCGCGTGCCACTGAACTATTTTAATATAGTGAAACTCAAGCGCGGTGAAGTCTTTCAATACAGTGTGGCCGGCTATGAAACCTGTATCGTGCCGGCCACTGGGCGCATCAGCGTGTCGGTCGAGGGCAATGCGATCGGTCAGATCGGTCTGCGCAGTGAAGATGTCTGGGACGCCGAGCCGGAAGGCATTTACGTGCCTACCGCCATGGCCGCGGAAATTGTCTGTGACTCCGAGCAGGCCGAAATCTTTATCGCCGGTGCCAAGTTTGATCAAGTCTTGGAGCCCTTTGCGGTCTTTGCCGATGATGTCGATGTGATTCAATACGGTTCGGATGACACCAAGACCCATCGTAAAATAAAACACATTCTCGGCATGAAACAGCAGGGTCGGGTTGGCCTCTTGTTGGTGTCAGAACTCTTTACTGTGGGCGAGGGCGGTTGGTCCGGCTTCCCGAGTCACAAGCATTCCGACGATCGCGGCGATGCCGAGACGCACCACGATGAAACCTATAATTTTCGTTTTAAACCGAACAACGGTTCTGCTCTGCAAATGTTGCAAGCGACCGATGGTGAGCCCGGCGCGGCCTTTCACGTGGTCGACGGCTCGACCTTTATTATCGATAAGGGCTATCACCCCTGCTGCGTTTTGCCCGGCTATCAGATGTATTACTTCACCATTCTCGGTGGCTTAACCAAGCGCGGTTTAACGCCGCATTTTCAGGCCGAGCATGCCGGTCAGTTAGAGACCATTCCGGGTATGAAGTCGATGTGGTCTGCGTTCAAATGATCGCCAATCTGCGCGACGTACTGCAGGATGCCGCGCGTAACCACTATGCCGTGGCCGGCGTGGTGTGCCTCGGCTGGGAAGATATGCGCGGCTATGCTCGGGCGGCGGAAGCCGAACGGCGACCGCTTATTTTGCAGGCCGGACCGGGTTGTCGCAAGCACACGCCGCTGCCGATCTTGGGTGCCATGATGTGCCATGTGGCCGATAGCGTGAGCGTGCCGGTGGTCGTGCATCTGGATCACTCACGCTCCATCGATGAGTGTCGCGCCGCACTGGCGGCCGGATTCACCGGTCTGATGTTTGATGGCTCGCATCTGCCGCTACTCGACAATATTGTCCAAACACGCGCCGTGGTTGAGTTGGCCCAGGGCCTCAAAGTCGGGGTTGAGGGCGAGATCGGTCAAGTCGGTTATGCCGCCGGTGCGGCGTCCTTGGGCACCGACGCAGAGGAGGCGCAGCTGTTTGCCCAGCGCACCGGTGTGGATGCGATGGCCGTATCGATCGGCAATGTGCACCTGCAAACGGACAGTGTCACCCGGCTCGATGAAGTTTTGCTGCGCCAGATTGAGGCACTAACCGATGTGCCCTTAGTGATTCACGGTGGCTCCGGTGTCGACCCCAAGCAACGCGCTGAGTTGGGTCGTTCTTCGGGTATTTGCAAATACAATATTGGTACCGAGCTGCGCCGCGAATTCGGTCGCGAGCTGCGCCTTATTTTGGCCGAGCACCCAGAGCGCTTCGATCGCAATGAAATATTCAGCGATTTGGAAGACCGGATGGTGGAGGTCGCGCGGCGGATGTTGCGCTCGCTCTAAGGCACACCCATCTTAGCCCGCCCTGAGTACCCTAGGCCGCCTATCTGGCGGCTTTTTTATGACCGCCGAAGCGAAAAACGCAGCGCTCGCCAGTGCCGGCATCGTTGTGGGTAGTTTAGGTCGTGCGTTTCTCGCCATGGCGTTCTAAGGCCAGCTCAAAGGCCGCCTCACTCCACTGCTCAGCCAGCGCTTGGCGAAGCAGTGCTTGCTGACTCGGAGGGGCCAAACCGTCGCGCGGCGGGTCCAGGTCCAGATTGGTCGGGAAGGCATAGCCCTCAGCCGAGGCGGCGATCACGGCATCGATCTGCGCGGCACTGAGTTCACCGGAGGCGGCCAAGGCTTTGAGCTGTGGGAACAGCAGCCGACTCATCTTGGCACGATCGACACTTTCCATGGCCCGACCAAAGGGTGATGAGATCTGCAACAGGTTGGCGGCGCGCTTGATATCCTTGCTAGTATTGGTACCCGCGGCATGAAACAGCGCCGGATTGAACAGTACCAGGTCGCCCTTTGCCAACGCTAACTGAACTCTATGGGTCGCAAAGTAGTCGTGCAATGGCGCGCAGTCGGCAAGCAGATAGCCGAGCGGATATTTTTGCGAATGCGGCAAGTAGAGGGTCGGTCCGCTTTCCAGGGGCATATCGACATGCGCGATGGCACATTGCAGCGTCAGCGCGGGCGACAGTCGATGGATATGCGCCGGATACGCCTCGGCCTGATCAGGCGTCATAAAACCCAGATGGTAGTCCCGATGCGCGACCTGGGCCTGACCCCCTGGGTTGACGCTGTTGGTTTGTGAGGTAATTTGGTAACCGGGCCCTAACCAGGCGGTGGCCGCCAGGCGCAGCAGCTCATTGCCGTAATAGCGTGCAAAGAGCTCTGGGTCCTGAACGCAGAGCTTTTCAGCGGCATTCCAAATGCGTTCATTGGCACCGGGCTTGGCGAAATGGTCCGTGGCGGAGCGCTCTGCCAGTTTTTCATGCTGATAGATATCATCAAACAAGGACTTGGCCCGATCGATTACCTGGGCATCCGCAAAGGCCTGCTTAATCACCAGAATACCCGGCCCGGACTCCCACACCCATTGCCACTCAGATTGTATTTGAGCGCTTTGTTCACCGCTGGTGTCGGCGTGCATCTGTGCCAACAGTGCGGGTCCATCATAGAGCGGCACCTGCTGCTGGATGTCGTCGGCAAATGTTAGATCGGACAGCTTCAGCTTGTGCGCCAGCACCGCTTGCAAATCGTCAAGCTTAAAGTCTGACGCCTTAAGCCAGTTTTGGCGTCCAGCAAGGACTTTTGGGGGCTTTGGTACCATACATCGGATCCCTATCGTTATTCGCATTTGGCTTTGAGTTAGTTGTATTGGAAAATTAACCAGTATGCAAATAAAAAATAGAATTTTTGCTTTTTATTGCCTAAGCCCTTACCTCGACAGCGGACCAGAGACCAAGCCCATCGGCAGTTCCGACACAGCCGGCAGCTTTATAGGCTGAGATTTCAGTTACGCCGATATGCCCAAACGCAACCTTGCCGATTCAAGAGTCCGATTTTGATCTTCGGCTGCACGGCTCTAAAACCCGCCTAGGCTGATGCTGATATTCAGCTGCAGGCTGTCATTCTGCAGGCGATAGAGCGCCAAGCTGGGGCTGAGCAGGAGATTGCTGTTGCGCAGCAGATTCAGACTCGGTTGCAATGTGATGCCCAGGGCGCTTTTCCACTGGTCGTCGGCATACTGCGCCCGCCCATTCAGCGCCACTTGGGTATTGCGCCAATAGGCCAAAGACGTCAGGGTTTGGCCGACGGCGCCCAGGTTGAGGCGATAATTGATACCACTGCGCAACGTTAAGCCGAGCGCATCGGCCGGACCGAACAAGCGACTGTCGAGTAACAGTGGGGCGTTGCTCTGTAAGGCTTGTGCATCGACGCCCAAATCGACGGCGTGACGACGGGACAGGCCTGGAACGGTGAGGCCGGTTTGACTGACTCCATCGAATTGCGTGCCCGCTAGATTTGACCGTGCCGCCCACCGTTGATCGAGCGCAACGGGGTTCGCCAGGGAGTGAGGCGGGCGGTCGTGCGCCAGGCCATACTGGAGCTGAGCCAACAGAGCGGATGTTGATGCAGAGCCCTGCGCTTGGGTTAATTGCAGCGCCAGCGACGGGGTCCACTGCGCGCGATAAGCGCCTCGGCGGTCCGTAAAGACCTGACTGACGCCGACCGCAGCGCTCTGGCTGGGCAGCAGATTCGCCAACAGCTGCCGGTCGAGCAGCACGCCGAGCGTCGGCCCCGGAGCGGTGCGATACTGGGCGTCGAGCCGCGCCAGCCAATCGTCCGCCGCCAGGTAATAGCCGGCGCTGGCGGTCAGACTCAGCTTGCCGAGTGCGTCATCGGAATGGATCGTGCCCATGAGCAGGTCGTTCTCCAGATTGATCCACCAGCTGTGCGGATTCCACAGTTGCGCCATGACCGGATAATCGCTCCGCTCCAGGGCCTGCCTGCGCTCGGGCAGCAAGACTGTGGGCTGGATCAGGGCCTGTGCATAGAGGGTCGCCCTGGGCAGGGTTTCGGCCGCCTGCCAATCCGCCTGGGGCGCTGCGCTATCGAAGAAGGGTACGCTGACCACCTGCTGACCCTGGGCCCTGTAATCGGCAAACACCAGGCGTTGCTGGCGCGAGTCCCAGAGCGGGTAATAGCTGCCAAAGGGTCGGCTGCTAATCTGATACTCCTTGCCAGTGCTGCGCGAGCGCGCCATCAGTTGGTCGATGCCGGTCCGATCCGATTGGTAGACCAGCCAGTTTTTGGTTAACAGGGGTGAGCGCACAGTCTCATGATCGAGCGCCTTCAGGCGCACCAAACCGCTTAGGTCGGCCGCGACCTGGTAGATGCCATTCCGGTCGCTGCCGGTTAGCACGAAGATCCAGCCGTCTGCGGTGGATTTGATATCGTGCGCCAAGCTGTGTGCCGCGAGCCTGATGCTATTCAGTTGCTGGCCGGTCGGCCCGAGCAACACCAGCTCGCTGGTGCGTGCGCTGGTGAAGCGATGGGCCACAAAGCCCTCGGCCGATTGGGCCACGGCGGTCAGTTTTTCACCCTGTGTGAGCTGTACTAGACCGGTATCGTGCTGCCAGCAGACCAGTTCGCCGGTCGCCATCAGCGGCTTGCGGCGATCGGGTATCTCGGCAATCCAGCAGCTGCGTTGTGGCGTGCTGCTAATAACTCGGGTTTTGGACTCGGAGCTGAAGCTGCGTGCGACATCGTTCGGGATGGCGGTGAGTCGAGTGACCTGTTGGGCCTGAATCTTAACCAAGAAGTTACCCTCGGCGGCATCAACCTGCGCCGCCAGCACGCCATCGTCTGCCAGCGCCAGCGGATAGAGGCTTTGCCAATGGTCTCCTGGGGAGGTCGACAGAACGGTGACCGGTGTCAGGCTCAGCGCATCCAGCTGCTGCTGCCATTGGCGCCGTAACTGGGTCATCATCGCCTGATAATGGTAGGCGAGCCCTTCACCGGTCTCTAGTTCGATCGCGCCATTAAAGGTAAAGCCGGGCCAGCGACCCAGGTGGCCAATGGCGCGGTCGAATAGATCGGAACCGTATTCGGTGCGCAGATAGGCGGTGAAATAGTAGCCGAGCAGATAGGGGCTGAGGTAGGGCACCCGATCGAAACCGGTGCCTAACATAGCCCGTTCATAGGAATAGGGGGCGTGACTCAACGCATCGGTCCGAAACCACAGATCGAAGGCCGCCCTGCGACCGCGACCGGCCTGGGTTTGAGTCGTTTCGGCGACTACCGCGTCCCCTTCCAGAAACCAATTGGGCAAGGCAACCACGGCAAAGGCCGCCAAGCCGGTATCACCGGTGATAACGCGTGCGGCCCGAGCCAGGGGTAGGTCATTGAGTTGATTAAATTGGATCAGATGGCGGCCTTCGTGCACCGCTAGGGTGTCGTACCACTCCAGGCCAGAGAAGGCCGCCGGCTTGTTATACCAATTGGACCGATAGGGTCTCAGGCCAACATACCCATTCGAGCTGTGGGCGTTGGCGTGGAGTACTAAGGAGAAAGGCCGTATCGGTCGATCGAGGGGCATTTCGCTGAGATGATTGGCTAGATATTGATTGAGTGCATCGGCGACCCGCTCTGCCTCGGCGACGATCTTTGCCTGAAAAATCAAGTTGAATTGAGGTTGTTGAATTTGCTGCCAGCGCTCACCGCTGGCCGGAGCCGCGGCAACGGCATGGGCCGCAAATAAGTAACAAGCCAAGAGCACAAGCAAGGGCATCGCATTAGATCTCAATTATTCCAACCGAAGGCACAGAGCAATATTTTCTCAGTCGATAACCCAAGTGTAGCGGAAAGTGACCCTTCACTCGAGGGGTGGAGTCTTGTGCTCCGGTCCGAACGGGTGTCGTGGACCCGAAAAGTGCGGCCGATCAGGCGGCCACCCCGAAAAACTGACCAATCTGCGCGGTGACCAGCATGGCCAGTGCGCCCCAAAAACCCACGCGCAGAGCACCCTTGGCCATGGCTGCGCCACCTGCCCGGGCCGAAAGGGCGCCGAGCACGGCAGCCCGTAGCCAGCCAATACGATGCGATTTGTGTTGTTCTAAATGGGGCATAGCAACCTCAAGCGTTAACAAAAATGGACCGGGTTATGTTGGATCTAACCGCCTATTTTAAGCTTCAATTTAGCTTTAACCCAGTATGCTAATTTAATTCAGCATAGAGGCGTTGCGTTATGACAGTTCTACCCGAAACAGAGGTTCTCGTCTGGGATCTATTGGTCCGTGTGTTTCACTGGTCGCTGGTGGTGTTTTTTGGCCTATCTTACCTGACCGGTGGCGAGTTAGACTGGCTGCACGAATGGAGCGGTTATGCCATCGTCGTATTGATCGGAGTGCGCACTGTTTGGGGTTTTGTTGGCAGTCGCCACGCCCGCTTCAGTGATTTTGTGACGCGCCCAGCAGCCATCAAAGGCTATTTGCTAGCACTTAAGGCCGGCAACCCGAAACACTATCTCGGCCACAATCCGGCCGGTGGTCTGATGATCATCTGTCTGCTCTTGGGCTTGGCCTTTATGGCCTTTACCGGCATGCTCTTGGCCGGCTTTGACGGCAACGGCCCGCTCGTCGAAAGCACCCTAATGGCATGGGAGTTTTTACCGATTAAGGATTTGCATGAGATTATGGCCAGCCTTCTGATCCTCGCCATTGGTGTGCATGTCGCCGCCGTGCTGCTCAGCAGCTATCTGCACGGTGAAAATCTCATTCGGGCGATGCTTAATGGTAAAAAACAACGTCGTGTCCCCTGAACCCAGGGTGGCGATCTATGCTTACTGATTTGTTCAATCGCGCGAGGTTTTTCCGATGACAATAGGCGCCCAATGCCGAGCTTGGCCGATAGGCATGATCTTTTTGTTGGCCATGAGTCTGGCGCAGGCCGACTCCCGTTTGGGCTCGGACCAAGTTCTGGAGCTGGTCGCGCGCGGTGACGTGCTGGCGGTAATCGAGCTGGTCACTTTGCACCCAGAGCTGGTCGAGCAGGAGTGGCTCGACATCGAGTTGGAGCGCGAAGACGACCGCTGGATCTATGAGCTGGAACTGCTCGACGCCGACGGCGTGGTGCGTGAATATCGCTATGATGCGCGAACCGGGCTCAGCTTAGGCTTTGAAATCGAGGACTGATCGATGCGGTTATTACTGGTCGAAGACGACCCACAGATTATTGACCTGCTCAAACCCGAACTGCAACAACAGGGTTATGCGGTAGAGATCGCCCGCGATGGTATCGATGGTGAGTTCGCCGGGACCGATCGGCACTTGGATTTGATCGTGCTCGACCTAGGGCTGCCCGGCAAAAGTGGACTGACCCTGCTGAACAATTGGCGCGCCGCGGGGGTGAGTACGCCGGTCTTGATCCTCACCGGGCGGGACGCCTGGCATGAACGGGTCGATGGCCTCAAGGCGGGTGCGGACGACTATATGGGTAAGCCATTTCATATAGAGGAGCTATTGGCCCGTATCGCTGCGCTGATCCGCCGCCGCCATGGCATCACCCACAGTGACCTGCAGGTCGGCCCATTGCGCCTGAACAATGATCAGCAGACCGTGACCGATGGCGCTGGGCAATGTCATGCCCTGACCGGTATCGAGTTTCGCCTGCTGCGTTATTTTATGATGAACCCGGGCGTGATTCTCTCAAAGACGCTGCTCAGCGAGCACGTCTATGAAGAGGATATGTTGCGCGACAGCAATGTGATCGAAGTCTATGTTAACCGGCTGCGTCAATTGCTCGGCAAGACGGCCATTGCGACCAAAAGAGGCCAGGGCTATAGCTTTACCGCCGCGCAGCCAGCTCCAGTTGATGGCGGGCCAGCCTTGTGACGACTAAACCGGCCCTATCGCTAGAACGCAGCCTGCGCCGGCATCTATTCTGGGGTCTGCTCGTGGTGTTGTTGATGGTCTTGAGTCTGGTGCATCTGGGTCTGCAACAGCTGACCAAGGAGTTTGTCGCCGCCCGCCTGTTGCATGATGCCGAAGGCTTGCTGGCGGCCTTGGTGCTCGATCCCGACCAACAGCTGCAGCTGGATCCGACGCGGGTATCCGAGCTATACCAGCGCGCCTACTCCGGGCACTATTTTGCCATCACCACGCCGAACCAGGTGATTCGCTCACGCTCGCTCTGGGATATCGATATAGCACCCTTTCGCAACCAGACTGACAGGCGGGCTAGGCCAGCGCCAACTCTGGCGCATTGGGATGGCCCGAAAGATCAAGAATGGCTCTCGCTGGAGCTTCGGGTCGAAAAGGAGCAGCAAGCGCTGCGGATTTGGATCACCGAAGACATCACCCCCCTAGGCGCCGCGCAGCGTCGGTTCGAACTGAGTCTATTGGCCCTGCTTGCGGTGGCCATAGCGCTCCTGTTACTGCTGCAAAAATTCATTATTACCCGTGAGATGAGCGTCTTTAACGATGTTCAACAATCGCTTAAGGCCATGCAGGGCGGTGCTGAGTTGGTTTTCCCGTCGGCCATCCCATTGGAAATCGCGGGATTGGTAACGGAAATCGAACATGCCCTGCAGCAATCGGTCAAACAGCTCAAACGTAGCCGCACGGCGGTCGGCAATCTGGCGCACGAACTGAAACGACCCTTGCAGCAACTGCGTTGGCTGGCGCAACAGCATCCCGACGCGAGCACGGACCTGCTCGCGGTATATGAGCAGTTGCAGGGCCTGGTGACGCGTGAATTACGGCGCGCCGCCATTGCCGGTAACCCAAGCCCGGGCCAACGCTTTAATCCGCGCGCCGATCTGCCGGTTATTGGCCAATTGCTGGCGCGGCAAAACCCCAATGGTATCGAATTGCAGTTGAATTTACCGCCCGGCCTGATGCCCTTCGAACGCGATGATATGCTCGAGTTACTGGGCAATCTGCTCGACAACGCCTGGCGTTTCGCGGCCACGCTGGTCGCCGTGTCGATTGCGCCGCGGGCCGACGGACAGGGTTGGGAATGCAGCGTGGAGGACGACGGCCCGGGCCTGTCGGCCGCAGACTATGAGCAGTTAAGTCAACGCGGTGTCAGCCGTGATGAGTCCGGGAGCGAACATCACGGCCTCGGACTGCATATCTGTTGGGCAGTCGTGGACAGCTACGGTGGGCAACTGTCGATGCGCCGGTCAGATCTGGGTGGTTTGCAGATTCATCTGAGCCTGCCCAGCCAGACCCAGGGCGACTAGGCGTTAGCGGTCGGCGAGAAATTGTTGCCAGCTTTTGCCAGATGTTTTGATGGTGCGCACCTGGGTTTGGTAATCGACATGCACGATACCGAAGCGCTGGCTATAGCCGTATGCCCATTCAAAGTTGTCCATTAGGCTCCAGGCAAAATAGCCCTGTATATCAACGCCCGCCTCGATCGCCTGGTGCACCGCATTGAGATGCTGGTTATAGTAGTCGGTGCGCATCGTATCGTGCACCGCACCAGCAACCAGCTCGGTGTTGTCGGCGGCGCCATTCTCGGTGATAAAGACCGGTGGTAAGTTGCTATAGCGTGCGTTCAAATCGACCAACAGGTCGGTTAGGCCGGCCGGGTAGATGGACCAACCGATGTCCGTTTTAGCGTCCGCTTGCGGCACCGTCTGGTAATCGCCGCTATCGCTTTTTTCGATGACCCCACGGGTGTAATAGTTGATGCCGAGAAAGTCGATCGGCGCGGCCATAATGGCCAGATCCTCGGCCAATTGGATCGGTGCCCAGTCCGGATGTTGAGCGAAAACTAATGTCGGGTAGCGGCCTTGCAACAACGGCTGTAGGTAGGTGTGGGTGTTTTCGGCATCGGCAAACTCAGCTGCCAACTGATCCTCAGGGCTGTCGCTGTTGGCGTAGGAGGGGGTCATGTTGAGCACTATTCCGTGCTGAGCTTTGGGGGCATTGGCGCGCATCGCCGGTAGCGCCAAACCGTGGGCCAGTAACAGATGATGAGCCGCCTGGAAGCCCAATCGATCGCTCTTCAGGCCCGGCGCATGAATACCAAAGCGATAGCCTAAGAAGGCGGAACACCAGGGTTCATTAAAGGTCGCATAGGACGCCACCCTATTGCCTAAACGGGCGCTAACCTTATCGGCGTAGACGGCGAACTTATAGGCGGTCTCGCGGTTGATCCAGCCACCCTGGTCTTCCAAGTATTGCGGCAGATCCCAATGGTAAAGCGTGGCAAAGGGTTTGATACCACGGGCAATCAGGCCATCGACTAAGCGCTCGTAGAAGGCGAAACCGGCTTCGTTCCACACGCCGGGGCTGGGCTCGATCCGTGGCCAGGCAATGGAAAAGCGATAGGCATCGACGCCGAGCGACTCGATCAGGTCAAGATCTTGTTCGAGGCGGCGATAGTGATCGCAGGCCGGTTCGCCATTGTCGCCATGCAAGACCTTACCCGGGGTCGCACAGAACCGATCCCAAATGCTTTCACAGCGACCATCGGCCGCGCTCGAGCCCTCTATTTGGAATGAGGCCGTGGCCACACCAAAGGTAAATGTTTTATCGCGCAATTTACTGGTCGCTGGAATATTAAAGTTCACTCTACTGTCCTTTTCTGTTGCTGTTGTTTAGGTGAGCCCGCCCAACGATTTAGCAGATCGGGCGTAGGGCAAAGCTGTTGCATTGGGTGCAGGGAACAGTCCGATAAGGCCATTGGTTTTTCCGTTGCTCGGCACGCCAGCAAAGTTGTCAAAGCAGGCCTTATCATCGGCTGTAACCGCTTACATGCTAGCCTAGTTTTATGCCTCAACCCTGTCAATAGATTTTCCACCCATGCGGGTCATTAAAGCAGTGTAGGGCCAGGGATTAGGCGTTTTTTGGGTCATATTGAGAAAGCCGGCGCAGGCCACTTAGGCGTTATTACTCACCCTAGCCTGCGCCGTACTGTAAGCGATTACAGGGTTTTTACGGCACGAGCCGTGCTGTCGCGCAGTACCAGCGTCGGTTTAAAGCGGTGGGTGATCTGGACGTCAGGGGGGCCGGTCAGGTTTAACGCCAGCAGGGCCGACTGACGGCCAAATTCGTTGACTGGAATGGCCACCGTGGTCAGCGCCGGCTCGACATAGGGCGCCATCACCATGTCGTCATAGCCGACCAGACTGATGTCCCCGGGAATACGCAGCTGTTGTGTTTTCAATTGGTTCATGGCGCCGATGGCCAGATGGTCGTTTTGCGCGAATAGGGCGGTAAAGGGAATCTGTCGACTGAGCAAGCGAGCAGCCGCGGCCTGGCCACCACTTTCCGTGAAGTTCGATTCAATCACCAGGTGTTCATCATAGTCGCAATTGGCCTGCTCCAGAGCACGCCGATAGCCGGCCAGTCGGGCCCGGGCATCGGCCTTATAGAGCGGCCCGGTGATGCATGCAATGGCGCGATGACCGAGTTCGAGCAGGTGCTGGGTGGCCAGATAGCCGCCCAGTTCGTTATCGAGCGAGACACAGCGCCCAGCCAATTCCGGCACCCGTCGGTTTACCAACACAATGGGCACCTGAACCTTAGCATTGAGGGCGATAAGGTCTTCGTCGGACATAACATCTAGGTGCAGAATCAGGGCATCAACCCGGCGCTGCAGCAGAAAATCGATGGCATCGCGTTCGCTCTCTATGCTGTCGTGGCCGCTGGTGATAATCAGATGTTTGCCAGCCTTGCGCACCTCTTGCTCAGCCGAGTGCATCATGCCACCAAAGAAGGATCCCGCCAGATCACCCACCACCATACCGATCGTTTCCGACCTATTGGTCGCCAAGGCCCTGGCAAAGGAGTTGGGTTGATAGCCCAGCTCGGCCATGGCAGCCAGAACTCGATCGCGGGTTGCGGTGGACACCCATTTGTTGCCGTTGACGACCCGGCTGACCGTCGCACTCGAGACTTGAGCCACTTCTGAGACTTCGCGGATCGTTGCCATGCTGGGCTGACTCAATAGACAAAACATACTCGACTGTAAACGGCCGGCGGGCGACAGGCCAGCGCATTTTCGCGCCGGGCCTGCGCAGCACTGACCGATAGAGGCTTAGACGGCGATACCATTGTGGCGTAACAGTGGCTCGATGCTCGGCGCGCGACCGCGGAAACGTTCGAATAACTCGGCCGCGGGCACACTGCCGCCGAGGCCGAGAATGAGTTCGCGAAAGTCAGCCCCAGCCTGGGCGTTAAACACGCCCTCATCCTCAAAACGGCTGAAGGCGTCGGCGCTGAGCACTTCGGCCCACTTATAGCTGTAGTAGCCAGCGGCATATCCGCCGCCGAAGACGTGGCCAAAGCCGTTTTGGAAGCGATTGTCCGGAATCGCCGGGAGCACCGTGATGCCAGCTCGGACTCGGTCGAGTACCGCCTGAATCGCCGAGCTGGAAAAGTCACCCGCGTGCATGTGCAGATGCATATCGAACAGGCTGAATTCCAGCTGGCGGACCTTGGCCATGGCGCTCTGGAAGTTTTTTGCCGCCAGCAGTTTTTCGAGCAGATCCTTGGGTAGGGCGGCACCGCTATCGACATGGCCCGAAATAAAGGCCAAAGCGGCCTCTTGCCAACACCAATTTTCCATAAACTGGCTGGGCAGTTCCACGGCATCCCAGGCCACACCATTAATGCCGGCGACGGCCTTAACCTCGACCCGAGTCAGCATATGCTGTAGGCCGTGACCGAACTCATGAAACAGGGTGACCAGGTCATCATGGGTCAATAGGGAGGGCTTGCCATCGACCGGCGGGGTGAAGTTGCAAGTTAGATAGGCGACCGGCAGTTGCACGCCGTCGTTGACGCGCATCCGACCCCGGCACTCGTCCATCCAGGCGCCGCCGCGCTTGCCGGCACGGGCATAGAGATCGAGATAGAAGCGTGCGACCAGCTTACCGCCTTCATAGACGTTGTGCAGGGTTACATCGGGGTGATAGGACTGATAATCCTCGGCCGGCTCGAAGGTGACATCGAACAGCCGAGTGGCGGTTTCGAACAGGCCGACCAGGGCCTTGGGTGCCGGGAAGTAAGGCCGTAACTCCTCTTGGGAGATGCTATAACGTTGCTCGCGCAGTTTTTCCGAGGCATAGCCCAGATCCCAGGGTTGCAGATCGTTTAGGCCGAGCTCGCGGCGAGCAAAATCGGCCAGTTCGGCGAATTCTTGCTGGGCTTGAGGATAGGCCTTGGCCGCCATCTCATCGAGGAAACTGATGACCTGCGCCGGGGAATCGGCCATCTTGGTGGCCAAGGAGACCTCGGCGTAATTGCCATAACCGAGCAGTTCGGCCAGCGCCTGGCGTTTGCTGAGAATCTCGGTCATCACCGGACCGTTGTCGAACTTGCCGGCGTCCGGCCCCAGCTCAGAAGCCCGGGTGACGTTGGCGCGATAAACCTCTTCGCGCAGCGCACGGGAATCGGCATAGGTGAGTACCGGCATCAATGACGGGGCCTCCAAGGTAATTAACCAACCGTCGAGCTGCTTTTGGCGGGCATATTGGGCCAGGGTGGATAAGGCCGACGCCGGCAAACCGGCCAGATCGCTGACCTCGGTGATGGCCTTAGTCCAGCTCTGGGTGGCATCGAGCACCTGCTCGGAATATTTCTGCTGCAACTGGGCCAGCTCGCTCTGCAATTGGGCGTAACGCTGCTGCTGGTCACTCGGCAAGTCGATGCCGCTGAGTCGAAAGTCGAGCAATGCTTGGCGCACCGCCTCTTGCTCGGCGGGCGCCAGGGTGGCGAATTCGGGCTGCTGGTGGATCTGCTCATAGGCCTTGAACAGCCCAGGATGCTGGCCCAACCAGGTCGAAAACTCGGTTATCTGATTGAGTGCCAGGCCATAGGCGGCGCGCAGGCTGGGCGAGTCTTGCACACTGTTGAGATGACCGAACAGGGCCCAGGCGTTATCGAGCAGGCGCGACTGCTGCTCAATCGGCTCGATCACCGTGCCCCAGGTGGCAGGACCGGGTTGGTCCAGTTTGGCCGCAATGGTGGCCTTGGCCGCATCGATCAACGCGGTCATTGCCGGCGCTATATGGGCCGGTTCGAAGAGTTCGAACGGTGGTAATTCGTGATTCTCGAGCAGCGGGTTGGTCGCCGTCATGGTCGGGTGATCCTTAAATTCATCAACAGTACCCTATATGATAGGGACAACTGGCTCGGGTACAACCGGGCGGGCGGTAAATATTCGTGTGCCTGGGCCCACACCATGGTATGTGATCGGCTCTGAGCCGGGCCTGTGCTTATTCGGCCCTCGGTCTATAGTCCTTTGCTTGGTGGTGATTCAGGTGGCACGCCTATATAATCCTCCGCTCTTTGTTCACCCATCTTGTTAGGAGTCACCATGCGTCCAAGCGGCCGTCAAACCGATCAATTACGCGCCATCACCATCGAGCGTCAATTCACGATCCATGCTGAAGGCTCTGTCTTGGTCAGCTTTGGTAACACCAAGGTTATCTGTACCGCCAGCGTCGAAAGCGGCGTGCCGCGTTTCATCAAGGGTAAGGGCAAGGGCTGGGTCACGGCCGAATACGGCATGCTGCCGCGTTCGACCGGCACGCGCAATCAACGCGAAGCCGCGCGTGGCAAACAGACTGGTCGCACCGTCGAGATCGGCCGGCTTATCGGTCGATCGCTGCGCGCTGCGCTGGATATGGATCTGCTTGGTGAAAACACCATCGTGCTCGATTGCGATGTGATCCAGGCTGACGGCGGCACCCGCACCGCCTCGATCACCGGCGCCTTTGTCGCCCTATCCGACGCGATCAACAAGATGCTGGCCGACGGCACCCTGAAGAAGAACCCGATCAAGCATGCCATCGCCGCGGTCTCGGTGGGCATCTGGCAAGATACCCCGGTACTGGATTTGGATTATGCCGAAGACAGCACAGCGGAAACCGATCTGAACGTGGTGATGACCGCTCAGGGCGGCTTTATCGAAGTGCAGGGCACCGCCGAAGGCGAACCGTTCACGCCCGAGCAACTCAGCGCCATGTTAGCCCTAGCGGCCAAGGGCGTCAGCGAGCTGTGTGGTTTGCAGCAGGCAGCATTGGCCCAATAGGCCCACGCTGACCGGGCCGGCCGGCCCGGTCCGATTCACCCGCAAGGGGAGACCCCATGACCCATAGCATGACGGCGTTTGCACGCAAACAACAGAGCTTCGACTTTGGCACCCTGTCAGTCGAAATCAAATCGGTCAATCAACGCTATCTCGAACCCACCTTCCGTCTGCATGACACCCTGCGTTCCTTGGAACTGAAACTGCGCGACCGTCTGAAGCAAAAAATTCAGCGCGGCAAGGTCGAGATTACGGTGAAGTTTTATCTGAACAGCGGCGAGCAGGGCTTGGATATCGATCCCGACCGGCTCCGCTCGGTCTTGGCGGCCTTGGCCAAGATTGACGCGCAAGTGGCCAACAGCGCTGCGCTCAATCCGCTCGAGCTGCTGCAATATCCGGGCATCTTAATCGACGCCGAACTCGACGTAGAGCAAGTGCAAGAGAGCCTGCTGGTGCTCTTTGACGACGCGCTCGATGACTTGCTCGACGGTCGTCGGCGCGAAGGCCAGGTACTGGCCGAGGCGATTTTGCAGCGCGTCAGTGAGATCGCTACCCTGGTTGCCGAAATTCGGCAGGAAATACCGGAATGGTTGCAGACCCTGCGAACCAATTTGCGCACCAAGGTGCAAGGGCTGGGCGTCGAGCTCGATCCGGAACGCTTGGCACAGGAAGTGGTCTTGCTGGCCCAAAAGGCCGATGTGGCCGAGGAACTCGATCGGCTCGACGGTCATTGCAAGGAAACTCAGGTTATTCTTAAGCAGTCCGGCCCGGTCGGCCGCAAGTTGGATTTTCTGATGCAGGAATTCAATCGCGAAGCCAATACCCTGGGCTCGAAGGCAAGCAAAGAAAACATCACCCGTTCGGCGGTCCAATTGAAAGTGCTGATCGAGCAGATGCGTGAACAGGTACAAAATATAGAGTGAGGTCTGGCCCGCCCTCGGCTCCGAACCAAGGGCGAGTTCTAAAGATCCGCGTTCTGCCAGCCCTTAGGAGGCCAAACAGATAGCCCGACCATGGTCGTGGATCTCGACCAGGGACTGGTGTAGGGCCTTAACCGCGTTGGCGTAATCTTCTTCCTGAATCACAAACTGCACATCAACCTGGCGCATGCATTGGTGCACGGCCAGTATGCTGATGCCGGCTGAGGAAATGGCCAAGGCGGTCTGAGCCAACAAACCGTTTATTTTAAGGTCGCTACCGATCACCGAGACAATGGCGACTTTCTTCTGATCCACTTCGGCTTCCGGAAAGGTTTCCTCCAATTCAGCGCGAATCCGCTTAACCGTTTTTAGGTTGGTCGTCAGATAGTGGGTGACCGAGTTGGCATTGATGTCTTTGGAGACAATATGTGCCTTGTAGCGCTTAATGATGGTGACAATCTTGGGGTCGAAGATATGGAACAGTCCGGCCATATCCTGATCAAAAATTTCCAAGGCATAGACGCCCTTGGTGCCAGCGACAATTTCGACGCGCGGTGCATCACTGACGTAGTCGCCGGTAATCAGGGTGCCGGTGTGCTCTGGCTCAAAGGTGTTTTTAATGCGCAGTGGAATATTGCTTTGGCGCAAGCCTTTGGCCGCCTTTGGGTGTATGGCTTCCATCCCCAGGTTGGCCAGTTGGTCGGCGACATCGTAATTGGTGCGGCCAATGGGCACGGCCTTGGCTTCGCCGACCAGGCGCGGATCGGCGCTTGAGAGGTGAAACTCTTTATGGATGATCGCTTCCGTCGCGTCGGTCAGTACCGCCAGGCGACTGAAGGTCATTTCACTGTACCCGCGATTAAACGACGACATTAGGCCATTTTCACTGTGAGCATAGCCGGTCACGATGGGCAGCGAAGTGGCCAAGTCGATGCTCGCAAAGGCTTTTTGAATACGCTCATCGAGCGACATATGCTCTGTGGCGCGCCAACCGGTCAGGTCGATAAAGCAGGCGTTCACGCCATCGCGTTGCAACAACTTAGCCGTATTCCAGGCACTGTGGGCTTCGCCTAGGCTGGCCAGCATTTCGCGCACCGTCGCCAGGTGGGCGTCCAGTGCGAAGTGGCCGTGATGGCATAGGCTCTGCAAGTCGAGCAGGCACTGGCGCGCGTCGATGATCCGGTCGTTAATAAATTGGTCGGCCTCGACCAGCGCCTCTGTGTCGCCAAACAGCTGGGCGTTGATCTGATGTAAATCAGCATTCAGAGCGGTGATGGCGTCGAGCCAGCTGTCATCTTCCATACTGCTGGCAAAGAGTTTAAACACCCCCGCCTTACCGCTTTTTTTGAACTCAAGCAGCTTATCGGTGACACCGCCATAGGCGCTGACGACGAAAACCCGATTGTAATAATGCTTAAAACGCGACGGCTTAAATACGATATTGTCTCGTACCGAGGCATAATCGTTCATCGACGTACCGCCGATCTTTTCAATGGTGTGCATCTTGTCCCCTGAGTCTAGTGTTCCGTCGAGGAACCGTTCCTTCTCCAACGTGACGTTGGCTTACTGGTCGATCGATTCGGCTTCGAGCTCGTAGGCGCCGTCAGGGTTATGCACTTCTTTGCCGTTCAACGGCGGATTGAAGACACAGGCCATTTTCATCTCTGAGAACCCACGCAAGATATGTTTATCGTGCTTGTCTAAGATGTAAAGCGTACCTGGTGCTATTGGATATTTTTGACCATCGGCTAGGGTTTCAACTTCCCCTTCGCCGCTGATGCAATAGACCGATTCCAAATGATTCTGATAGTGCATTTGAAAGTCTGCACCCTTATAGATGGTGGTGATATGAAATGAAAACCCCATCTGATCTTCCTTCAACAGCAACCGGGTACTGTCCCAGTTGCCATCGGGTGACATTATTTTCCGGCCTTGCTGTTCAGCCTGAATCATATTACGAACGATCATAGATACTCCTAGGCGGCGTCTGGGCCTTAGGCCACAGACGCCTAATTAGATTAGCTGGCCAGGGCGGTCAATTCAGGTTCGACGAGCTGAACGTTGTCGAAATAGTCTGATTCTTCCGGCATTTCGGACTCCTTAGCGCAAATATCGCGAATCGCTGCGGCCAAGATGTCGAGACCTTTCTTCAGGTTGGCATCGGTGATAATGAGTGGGCATAAGATTTTCACAACCTGGTCGTCGGCACCGCTGGTTTCAATCATCAGACCGTTGGCAAATGCCTTGCGGGTGATTTTTGACGCCAGATCGCCGTCGACACAGTTTAGGCCTCGAAACATACCGCGCCCGCGGGTGGAGAAATTCCCATCGCCATAGGCTGCAGCCATTTGAGCTAAACGCTTTTCAACATACTCGCCTTTGCGTTGTATGTCTTTCGCGAAACGATCGTCGGCCCAATATTCATCCAGGGCCGCCTTGGCGGTGACGAAGGCAAAGTTGTTACCACGGAAGGTGCCGTTGTGTTCGCCGGGCTTCCACTGATCCAGATCGGGTCTGATCATTACCATGGCGAAGGGTAGGCCATAGCCTCCTAAGGATTTAGACATGGTGACTATGTCCGGCTTGATGCCCGATTCTTCAAAGCTGAAGAAAGTACCGGTTCGACCACAACCGGCTTGAACGTCGTCGACAATCAACAGGACGTCGTATTTGCGACACACACTCTCTAACTGCTGCAGCCACTCGGCGCTGGCGGCGTTGATGCCACCTTCGCCCTGAACGGTTTCGACAATTACCGCGGCCGGCAAGTCGATTCCGCTGCTGGAGTCGCCCAGTACCTTGTCGAGGTAGGCAGTGGTGTCGACACCGTCACCCAGGTAACCATCGTAAGGCATGCGGCTGCTGCCACCCAAGCTAACGCCGGCGGCACCGCGATGATGCGAATTGCCGGTGGTCGCCAAGGCGCCTAGGCTGACGCCGTGGAAACCATTGGTAAAGGAGATGACATTCTCGCGGCCCGTGACGTTTCGGGCCAACTTGAGCGCGGCTTCAACCGCGTTGGTGCCGGTAGGTCCGGTAAACTGCATCACATAATCGAGGTTACGCGGCTTTAAGATGCGCTCGTTAAAGGCTTCCAAGAACTCGCCCTTGGCCTTGGTGTGCAGGTCCAGGCCATGGGTGATGCCGTCGGCCATGATGTATTCCACCAAGCGAGCTTTAAAGAGGTCGTTGTTGTGACCATAGTTCAGTGTGCCGGCACCGGCTAAAAAGTCGAGGTATTCATTGCCCGCTTCATCGTAGAGCAGTTCGTTCTTGGCGCGGTTAAAAATACAGGGAAAAGAACGGGCATAAGATTGTACCGCGGATTCAAATTCGTCAAAAATAGTCATATGTTCTCCAAAGGATGGATTAGGCATTAAAAGGTCCGATGCGCACCAGGCTCTCACTCTCGTGGTCGCCCTGAAAATGGGTCTGCTTATCTAGATAGTCGATCTTGTTCAATTCCGCCTCGAGGCGCCTGGCTAGGCGGGTAAAAAGAGCCCAAGATGGCTTGTTTTCTGCCGTAATTGTAGTTTCGAGGTATTGCACCGAATGCAGATTAGGGCGTTGCAATAAGCTGTCCAGCATCTGGCTGGCCAGGCCTTTACCGCGCGCAGAGTCGTTCACCGCCACCTGCCAGATAAACAAGGTGTTGGCATCTTCCGGCTTAACATAGCCGCTGATAAAGCCGACGCATTGATCGCCCGCTTTGGCAAGAATTGAGGTTCGGGCAAAGTGACCAGATTGCAAAAAATTGCAGTACGCGGAGTTTACATCCAGCGGTGGGCAGCTCTTGATTAATCGATGAACAGCATAGCCGTCATTTAATGTAGGGAGATGCAGGCTAATCATGTTGGGGTCCTTTCGATATTTAGTTAGAGCTCATTATTTATGCATCTAAATAATTTTCCCTGACGCTAATCATAGAGTTTAGCCCTATGCCATAAAAATGCCGATAATTTCGATTTATGAATTGAATTTGCCGAAAAAGAAAGCATAGTACACTAAGTAATATAAAATTTCAGGGCTGTTTGCAATGTCAGAATTCATCGTAGGCTAAAGATATGCTAAAAGCCTTAAGCGGTGTCGGCTCTAGCGACGCTTGAGGTATAATTTCAATTTGATATATAAAGCATTTAACGAGCAATCTATGGAAAAAGTTGACGAAGTCCTGGTGGCGCTGCGCCGAATTATTCGCGCCACCGATCTGCACTCTAAGCATTTGGCCAAGACCACGGGGCTGACCGCTCCGCAGATCATTCTGCTGAAAACTATTCGAGAGCGGGGCGAGATGACTATCGGAGGTCTGGCGGGCATTATTAATTTAAGTCAGGCGACGGTCACTACCATCATCGATCGCTTGGAAAAGCGTGGCCTGGTTGAGCGGGCGCGCTCCAGTACCGATAAACGCAAGGTCTTTGCACTGTTAACGGACGCCGGACAGGAGGTGCTCAAGTCGGCGCCCATGCCTTTGCAGTATCAATTCGCGCGCCAGTTTGGTGATTTACACGAGTGGGAACAGATGATGATTATCGCCTCACTGCAGCGCGTCGCCCACATGATGGATGCACAGCATATCGACGCGTCGCCGGTGCTCGATGTCGGATTGCTTGACCGTCTGGGCACCACTGTCGAGAAACACGATACTTTTAACAGCAGCAAGGCACCCGTCAAATAGCCACGCAAACCTTCCCGATGGCCGGGACCACTGCTCAATACGCTGCGCAGTGGATCAATTGAGGTTAGCATGGCTTTAGGCAGGAACTTACCTTCAAGCCCTGCTATCATCGCCCGATTATCCCTATTACAGCAGAGCTCAGGTCCCTTTCATGGCAACTATCGTCCCCGGTATCCTTTATATTATTGCCGCCCCCAGTGGCGCCGGCAAAAGCAGTTTGGTCAATGCGGTGATCGCCCGTCTGCCGTTCGTGACCTTGTCGATTTCCCATACCACTCGCGCCATGCGGCCGGGTGAGGAAGACGGCGCACACTATCACTTCACCAGCCCCGCAGACTTTGTCGAGCGGGTCGGGCGCGGCGAATTTTTGGAGCATGCCCAGGTTTTCGATAACTATTACGGCACCTCACAGGCCTATGTCCAACATCAGCTCGATGCGGGGCACGATGTGATTCTCGAGATCGACTGGCAAGGCGCGCAACAGGTGCGCCGACTGATGCCAGGCTGCCGGAGCGTGTTTATTTTGCCACCGTCGAAAGCGGCTTTGCAGGAGCGACTGGAAAAACGCCAACAGGACAGCGCGGCCGTCATCAGTCGGCGCATGCTCGACGCGGTCTCCGAAATGTCGCATTACGGCGACTTCGACTATCTGATTATTAACGATGATTTTTACAAAGCGTTGGACGAGCTGGCGGCGATCTTTACCACCAATCGCCTCGTGATGAGTCAGCAGCAGCAGCGTCATCAAGGTCTGATTATGCAGCTATTGACCTAGGCCAAGCTTAATTTATGCGGATAAGGGCTCTAAGCCATCATGCCGGTTGCCAAACCGTCTAATTTCCGTACAATCGCCCGGCTTGCACCAGCGAGCTCACAGGAGATCACCATGGCACGCGTTACAGTTGAAGATTGTTTAGATAAGGTTGCGAATCGTTTTGAATTAATCATGGTTGCCAGCAAGCGCGCGCGCCAGATTTCGAACGATGGAGTAGAAACATTCGTTGAGCAGGGTAATGACAAGCCAACGGTCGTTGCATTGCGTGAAATTGCCGAAGGCAAGATCAATGCTTCTATTCTCGACGAGATCGAAGACTAAAGACAGGATCGCACTAAAATAACCGGGCTTTGCCCGGTTTTTTATTGCCGTTTGAATGGGTTTGAATACACTGAAGCTTCATAAGCCAGTTTGGACTTTCCTTGCCAACCGTACACGATCTCGCTGAGCGCCTAAATGAGTACCTGTCACCGGAAAAGGTGGCGCGTATCAAACGGGCCTATTTTTACGCCGAGCAGGCGCATGAAGGTCAGATGCGGCGCAGTGGCGAACGCTATATCACCCATCCCTTGGCGGTTGCCAATATCCTCAGCGAAATGCATATGGATCATCAGAGTCTGATGGCCGCCATGCTGCATGATGTGCTCGAAGACACGGCCGTATCCAAGGAGGCGATCGTCGAGCAGTTTGGCCAGGGTGTCGCCGATCTAGTCGATGGCGTGTCCAAGCTGACCCATTTGGAATTCGAAAGTAAGGTCGAAGAGCAGGCCGAGAATTTCCAGAAAATGGTCCTGGCCATGTCCAAGGATATTCGCGTGATTCTGGTCAAGTTGGCCGACCGCCTGCACAATATGCGCACTATGGGCGTGATGCCGCCGGAAAAGAAGCGCCGTAAATCGCGTGAAACCCTCGAGATTTATGCCCCCATTGCGTTGCGGCTGGGCATTAATGATCTGCGGATTGAGCTAGAAAATCTATCTTTTGAATCAATCTACCCATTGCGTGCTACTCGGATTCGCTCTGCCATGCGCAAGCAGTTGGGGCACCGCAAAGAGGTTGTCCGGCATATTGAGGAGGCGTTGGCAACTCGCTTGCTGCAGGAAGGCATCGAAGCTCAGGTCAGCGGCCGGGAAAAACATCTCTATTCGATCTATAAAAAGATGCGCGAAAAGCGCAAATCTTTGAAAGAAATTCTCGACGTCTATGCTTTTCGGATTATCACCGACTCGGTCGATTCCTGTTATCGCATCTTGGGTTCGGTGCACAATCTTTATAAGCCGGTGCCGAATCGTTTTAAAGATTATATAGCCGTACCTAAAACCAACGGCTACCAATCCCTGCACACCAACCTGATTGGTGCCAATGGCGTACCGATTGAAATCCAGATTCGCACCCAGGATATGGAAGACATGGCCAATCACGGCATCGCCGCGCATTGGCTGTACAAAACCGACGACACCCAAGGCGGCCAAACGCACGCCAGAGCCCGGCGTTGGGTGAAGAATTTGTTGGAAATGCAGGAGCGCGCCGGCGATTCGATGGAGTTTATCGAAAACGTTAAGATTGACCTCTTCCCCGATGAAATCTATGTCTTCACCCCCAAGGGTGAAATCATGGAGCTGCCGCGCGGCGCGACCCCGATCGACTTTGCCTACGCGGTGCATACTGATGTCGGCAACGCCTGTGTCGGCTGCCTGGTCAATCGCAAGCTGTCGCCCCTGAGCCAGCCGTTGATCAGCGGTGATTCGATCAAGGTGATTACCGCACCCGGTGCGCGCGCCAACCCGGCTTGGCTCAATTTCGTCTTTACCGCCAAGGCACGGGCGAATATCCGCCACTTTTTGGCCACCATGGAGCAGCAGGACGCCATCGGCTTGGGCAAAAAACTGCTCGACAGCCAGCTGCGCAATTTTGGCACTGACCTTGAAGCGGTATCAGGCGAGGCCATCAGCACCGTCTTGCTCGAGTCGAATCTAAAGGATGCCGAGCACCTGTTTGCAGAGATCGGCAGCGGCCAAAAGCCGGTCTATATTATCGCGCGCCGACTCTTGCAATTGTCGCAAGGCGATACCCTCACCTCGCCTCAAGGCAGCCTCACGATTCAGGGTACTGAAGGGCTGCGCATCAAGTATGGCAAGTGCTGTCGGCCGATACCGGGTGACCCGATTGTCGGCGTGATGTCCAAAGGCAAGGGCATGGTGGTGCACATCGAACAGTGTCGCAATATCGCCGACCTGCGCCACGATCCAGATCGTTGTGTGCATCTGCATTGGGAAAAATCGATGGAAGGGGAGTTCCTGGTCGATTTGCGCATTGACTTGAGCAACGTCCGAGGTGTCTTGGCCAGTGTCGCCAATGCGGTCTCACATGCCGAAGCCAATATCGAAAGTATCCAAATGCAGGATATTGACGCGATTACCTCGCGGGTCAGTCTGCTGGTGGCCGTGACCGGTCGAACCCAGCTCAGTCGAGTGCTGCGCCGGCTGCATGCGCTGCCCGCGGTGGCCAAGATAGAACGAGTCTGAGACTGGGGTTTTTTACAGTTTGCTGCGCAGCCGAGCCTTAGTTGGCCTGCTATCGTTGACTTTTCTTGGCCTCGATCTGTCGCTCCGGTCGACCATTACTACCCAACTCATTGGAACCCACTATGCTGCCTGTGCTGATAAAATTTGTTCACTCCCGTTGGTATTGGTATCTCGTTGTGGCCGCTGGCCTAGCCTTAGAAAGCGTGGCCTTGTTTTATCAATACATACTCGGCGAGCCACCCTGTGTGCTCTGTATTCAGGCGCGTTTTTGGACCCTGAGCGGCGTGCTATTCGGCCTGTTCGGTCTGAGTTCCGAGCGCCCGGTGGCTCAGGGTGTCGCCCATGTCGGCCTCGTTGCTGCCCTGGCGGTGCTGATTGACCGCAGCCGAATCTCGGTGTTGGTCGAACGCGGCCAATATGAGGGGCAGTGCGGCATGGATGCCGGTTTCCCGGCTTGGTTTGCGCTCGATGCCTGGTGGCCTCAGGTCTTTGAAGTCCAGACCATGTGCGGCTACACACCGAACTTTATCTTTGGCTTGAGCATGGGCGAGGGCCTTTTTTATGGTGCTATCATGCTGCTGGTCGTTGCCGTTGGCGCCCTAGTCCTGAGAGCGGCCTCGGGCTTGCGGGGCGTCCGCTAAAATCGCCGGCCGATCCATTTACTGTTGAATTTTAAGTCGGACACCTGGTCACAATCCAGCCAGCGCTAATAGAACCGACTCTCTGCTAGGAGCTCGTTTATGGCACCGCACGCTTATGCGATCCATCGTTTGAAACCCTTGCTATTGCTCGCCAGCCTCGCCAGTTGTGCTAACTGGAGCAGCGCCGAAAGTCTGGCGGTGGATTGGCTCTACCTAGCGAACAACGGCGCCTGGGTAGCACGCAGTGAAACCCTGAACGCGACTGAAACCCGGGTTCGTCTGCCGGTGGCTCGGCTCAGCCCCGAGCAATTCTGGTGGCAGACCGAACTCGCCGGCACTCGGCTCAGCTGGTCGTCGCCCGACCCGCGCCGGTTACCCACCCAGGGTGAGGCCGTGAATATAAGAGGTGAGGCTGGGCTCTGGCTGGTGCGGGGGGTGAGTGCCAGTCAGCTGATCCTGCAACAGGGCAAGACCGTGCGCTATTGGCCGCAAAGTCAGTGGCATTTGTTGAATTTCACCACCCTGGTCGACACCCCGTTTGAACTCAACGTGATCCAACCGCAGACGCAAAACAATAGACTCTTCTATGCTTGGCAAGACTCGGCCATTAGCGCTCAGGTGCGTTACCGGCTCGATATAACAGCGGCGGCGCCCAAACTGCATCAGGAGCTAATAGTCTCCAACTTGTCCGAGTACGACATCGAGGCGCCGGGCTACAGCTTTGCTCAGGTGCCAAGCCCGCCTCAGATCATGATGCGAGCGCTGTCGATGGAGCGCGCGCAACAGGACATGGCGCAACCGCAGAGCGGCCAGAGCCAGGGCGTGCCAACGCTATTCGCGCTTGAGCCCTTTAACCTTGCGGCCAATACCCACCTCTGGTTGCCGGTTGCCGAGACGGTGCTGAGCCGGTTGGCGCGGCAATATGAGTTGCAATGGGACAGCCGGCAACAGGGTCTGCAGCAGGCTCAGGCGAGTATTTTAATCGAGAGCGAAGGCCTCTTACCCGACCTAGCGGGACCGGTTAAGGTTGGCGTGTTCGATGGTCAGGCAGCGCTGCTGGACAGTTATTATGAACCTGGGCAAGGCGCGCAGGCGACCCTGGCGCTGGGCCAGAGCAGTCTGGTGAATCTTACCAGTGCCATGGTCCGCGAAGGGCTTTGGCGTCTGACAGTGGTCAATCGCTCGATCGCGCCGGCCAGCATTGCCCTCACGGTAAGCCACTGGAATGGTAAGCAGAGCCAGAAAACCCCGATGACGCTTACCCTGGAGGCCAATGCCAGCCAAGAGATCAAGCTGGAGCTGGGCAGCGGGGGGCAGCTCAGGATAGTGAAATAGCGACCTTTAAATCGGGCGACCAGTAGCCATTGCTGATTATTCACCACCATCTTGTGAAATTTCCACTGCCGAGCGTGACGGCTTTTATTGAGTTTAGAGTTAAATGCCTTAAACTTTAGGGTCCTTGACCCATTGGCTGAGTGTTCTCAGCAAAACTTAGGACCAAACCGAACATGGCACTGCATACCGTTGAGAAAATTGGTGGAACTTCCATGAGTAATTATCCCGCCGTGCGGGACAATATTATTCAGATTGGCCGATCACAGGCCCAGATGTATCAACGGATTTTTGTCGTGTCGGCCTATGGCGGTATGACCAATCGCTTGTTAGAGCACAAAAAATCTCGCGAACCCGGCGTCTACGCGCTCTTTGCCAATAACGATTCAGATTGGCAGTGGAGCGAGGCGCTGACCGATACCGCCAAGGCGATGCGTGAGTTCAACGCGCAGCTGTTCGATCAGCCCCATATATTGAAGCAGGCTGACCAATTCATTACCGAACGGATGGAGGGCATTCGCTCTTGCCTGTTGGATTTGCAGCGGGTTTGTTCTTACGGCCACTTTCAGATTAACGAACATCTGGCGACCGTGCGCGAAATGCTCGCGGGTGTCGGCGAGGCGCACAGTGCTTTTAACGTCGCCTTGCTGCTCCAATCCGAAGGCATCAATGCACGTTTCGTTGATCTCTCCGGCTGGCGAGAAAAAGACAACCTCGCGCTCGATGACAAAATCCTAACGGTCTTCTCGCGCTATGACCTGGCCACCGAAATGCCGATCGTGACCGGCTACACCCAGTGCGCCGAGGGCCTGATGCAGACCTTCGACCGAGGCTATTCCGAAATCACCTTTAGTAAGATTGCTGAATTGACCGAAGCCCGCGAAGCCGTGATCCATAAGGAATACCACCTGTCGACGGCCGATCCAATGGTGGTCGGTGAACAGAATGTTAAGCCCATCGGGCGGACCAATTACGATGTCGCCGATCAACTTTCATTGATCGGGATGGAGGCGATTCATCCCAAGGCGGCTAAGGGTTTGCGCCAAAAGGACATTCCGTTGCGGGTCAAAAATACCTTTGAACCCGATCACGACGGCACCCTAATCACCAACGACTATCGATCGAAAACGCCACGCGTGGAAATCATCGCCGGGATTCAACATATTTACGCCTTGAGTGTGTTTGATCAGGATATGGTTGGCGAACCGCAGCAATTTCTCGAGATTCAGCGCTTGGTGCAGGAATTCAACCTGCCCTTGCTGGCCAAGGAGCACAACGCCAATACCGTCACCCTCTATCTGGATACCGGGCTCAAGGTGGTGGAGCGAATTCAGGCCAGGTTGGAGCGGCATTTCCCCAACGCCGAGATGACCAGTCGCAAGATTTCTATGGTCTCGGTCTTGGGCTCGGACATGAACGTGCCGGGGATTTTGGCATCCATGTCGGGCGCTCTGGCGGCGAAAAACATCAATGTACTGGCCATCTATCAGAGTATCCGGCAGGTGGATATACGGGTCGTGGTGGCCGAAGATCATTACGAACTGACCATTGCGGCATTGCACAAAGCCCTGATTGAAAACCAACCGCTCGATGCGGTCGCCTAACGTTTATTTCGTCCCTGCGGCCCGATCTCTTGGGGCCTTAGAGCAGGTCGCCACAGACCTGGTTGCGACCGGCCTTTTTCGCGGTACCCAGGCGTTGATCGACTAAGAAAATCAGCTGCTCGACACTCTTGTTCATCTGCCAGCGCACCACGCCGGAGCTGATCGTGACGGGGCGCTGCATCTGGGTCCATTTTAATTCCGAGATCTGTTGGCGCAATCGATCGAGTGACAAAATGGCCGCACCGGTTTCGGTTTCTGGCATCAGGATCAAAAATTCTTCGCCGCCAAAACGGGCGCATAAATCGGTTTCCCGAAAACTTTTACCAATGACATTTGCCAGGCGCTCAAGCACCTCATCGCCATAGGCGTGACCGAAGGTATCGTTGATGCGCTTGAAATGATCTATATCGATCAGGGCGATGGCGAAAGGCGACTGATAGCGCTTGGCCTGCAGATGCATCTGTGTCAACCGCTCCAAGGCATAGCGACGATTATAGAGCCCAGTGGCAAAGTCACGCGTATCGGCGTCTTCGGCATGCTGTTGAAGGGCGTGAAAGGATTGCATCAGATCGGAGACATCGGTCAACACCAGGGCTTGGCAAGGCTGTTGCCGATGTTGGCTGGTCAGCACATGCCATTGCGCCCAGCGAGTTTGGTTGCCTGCGCTCAAACCTATATAGGGGTCGGGCAACTGTCCGGATAGCAGGTCGCTCAGAGTCAGATGATGGAAATGGCGATCGACCAACTGCAACCCCAATTTCGCCAGCCAGGCCTCTTCCAGGCTGGTTTGCTGCGCCTGGATCTGGCCAAACCATTGGCGTGCCTTCTCATTGGCGTCCACAATGGTGTGCTGAGCATCGAACAACAGCACCGCGGTGGGCTCGGTTACCAGCAAGTTGGTTTTAGGCGCAGTGACCCGTGTGGCCGGAATAGGCTGATTCATTGAGCGAGTGTCCTTGTCAAGGTCGGCACATTCCGACCCGCGGGCCGGTCATGATGACAGTATAGTAACTTTTTCCGGGCGCTGCAGTCGTCCTCTTTCCAAGGCGATGCGGCACTTTCGGCCTCTATTATAGGAGAAATTCAAGATGAAACCGCTCGTGATGCTGTACTTGATCCTGCTTACCCTGCCGGCACAGGCTAAAACGTCGCTCTACGGCCAGGCCAATGGCTATGGCCAACTGGCTGCATCCGATGCCGGCTCGAATGTGCAACTGGAGACCCACCTGTCGGAATTTGGTTTTCGCGGAGACACCCCGGTGGCCGCCAATAGTGCTTTTTTTGACCTCGCCGTGGGCCTGGTGACCTACGCCCAGGATGGCTGTTGTCCGCAGCTGGTGCGCAGCGAGGTGGGTCTGCGCAGCGATCAGGGGGCCCTAACGCTATTTTACGGCGACAGCCCGCTGGCACGCAGCAATAAATTCTTCACGTTGATGCATCGCGATCCGGATGCCTTGACGGGAGCCTTGGGCTACAGCCAGGCCAGTAGCGACAATTTGGCGGTGGGTCTGGGCAGCGTCGATGGCCTGAGTTATAGAGCCCCGGTCATCGCCGATCGGCTGCAGCTTGAATGGGCGGTGATACCAGCGGAACGACTCGGCGGCGAAACCGGGTTGTCGTTCGCGGCCGACTACGCCGACGCACGACGCCGACTCAGTCTCGCGCTGGAGCTCAATGGCACGCATCAGAACAGCCAGCTTATGCGCCTGATCGGCGATTGGGTCAGCAAGGGCCTGACGGTCGGTGCAGGGCTGCAGCTGAGCACCAGCTCGGTGTCCGACGCCCGTGCCCTGACCCTGATAAGCTTTACCCGCATTCCCTTCAGGTTAGCCTCTAACCCGTCGACCCTGAGGTGGTTGGTGAGCGCTAATCGGCTGATCAGCCCAGGGTCGGCCGATCAAGAGCAGTACTACACCAGCCTAGTTCAGGAGCTGAACCTGACCGACAAGGTGTCGGCCTTTGGTTTTGTCGAGCTTGATTGGCCGGATCGAGCGGCAGAGCGAGTGGCTTACGCTGGTGTGGGCCTGAATATCGAGTTTTAGGACCACCGCCGGCCTATTCAGTTACGAAGATGGCGCCTGCCAGAATCGGCCATTGCACCGCCCAATCTTGGGTCGGAGGGCGTTTGAACTCACTGCGCACAAACTGATTGATGCGCCCTTCTGCGAAGCTCAATAACAGGTTGGCGGCCTGGTTAAGGGGCAGGGCCGGGCGGATGCCTTCGCGGATCTCCGCTTCGCGCAGCACCTGTTTTAATTGGGTTTCGAGTCGGTCGAAAATCTGCATGACTCGGCTGCGCAAACGCTCAACATCACCGGCCAAGGCATCACCGATCAGGATGCGGCACATTCCCGGGTTGCGTTCGGCAAAGGCCAAGAGCAGGCCTAAAATCGCCTCACAGCGCGGGATAGCGGCTTCCTCCTCTTGCAAAATTCGGGTCATGCGCGAGAACAGCGTATCTTCAATAAAGATGATTAAGCCTTCAAATATTTTCAGCTTGCTGGGGAAGTGCCGATAGAGCGCCGCTTCGGATACACCGACTGCCTTGGCCAGTTTTGCCGTGGTAATGGTTTGGCCCGGATGGGTTTCAAGCATATGGGCCAGCGCCTGCAAAATCTGGTCTCGGCGTGAAGGGGCCTCACTGCGCTCAGTCATTGAGCAGCTCCTGCTGATTGGTAATAAGGGTGCCGACACCGCTGTCAGAGAAGATCTCCAATAGCGTCGCATGCGCCACGCGGCCATCGATAATATGGGCACTGTTGACGCCGGCATGGACCGCATCCAAGGCACACCGAATCTTGGGTAACATGCCGCCATGGATAGTGCCGTCTTCGATCAGCTCGTTGACCTGGTCGGTGCTCAGACCGGTCAGAATTTGGCCGCTCTTATTCTGCAACCCACTGATATTGGTCAGCAAAATGAGTTTCTCGGCGCCCAGCACTTCCGCCACCTTGCCGGCGACCAAATCGGCGTTAATATTATAGGAGGTACCGTCTGCGCCGACCCCGATCGGTGCGATCACTGGTATATAGCCGCCATCACTCATCCAATTGATAAAGGACTTATCGATCGATTCGACCTCGCCAACGTGGCCGATATCGATAATTTCGGATTTTTTCAGGTCGGGACTGTCGCGCATCACCTTGAGCTTGCGCGCCTTGATGCTATGCGCGTCCTTACCGGTCATGCCGAAGGATTTGCCCCCGGCCTGGTTGATCAGCGACACAATATCCTTATTAACCAAGCCACCTAGGACCATTTCGACAACATCCATCGTTTCTGATGTGGTCACTCGCATGCCATTGACGAACTCACTCTTAATATTGAGTTTTTCCAGCAGGGAGCCAATTTGTGGCCCGCCGCCGTGCACCACCACCGGGTTGATGCCCACGGTCTTGAGCAGGACGATATCGCGCGCGAAGCTGGCCTTCAGGGTGTCGTCAACCATGGCGTTACCGCCGTACTTAATGACTACGGTTTTGCCCTGAAAACGTTGGATATAGGGTAAGGCCTCATTTAAGACTTTGACATAGTCGTGCGCGGTACGGTTATCCAGTGACATAAGGATTCCAGAAAAGTGTAAAGGATCAGCACGCGCGCCCAGTTTTAGGGTTCGGGCGCACCGCCGTGATCGACCGGTCTAGCGAGGTGAGAACAATCAGTCCTCGCTAGGGACGGAATTAAAAAGGAATTTACAGCTGGCTGTCAACGGCCAAAAGCTGCTCTTTGACCATTGCCTGAATCAGCATCAGGTTGGCCTGCGGACCGGCCCGGAATCACCCGCTTAGCCTGGCCTGTGCCGGGCCAAGCCAAGCCCGAGGCGTTGGCGATGTCGACGTGCGCCATCGAGAGTCGGCCTCAGCAGCGCCTTGCCGCCGTTTTTCGACAATAGGGTCGTCGAGCTGGCGCGCTTTCTGCGTCGAACAGTATGGTGGTGCCGGGACGGGCCTGCAACACCTGTTTGGCGCGCCGCAGCAACAAGCGATCGGCACGGATCGATTTACCACCGCTGTTGAGCACAACCTGTTGATCGCCGTCACCATCGAACGCCAGGGCCAAGTCGTTTTTGCTCATTAAGCCAAGGCGTATAGTGTTGATCTGGCTCAAACCGCCCCTAACCTCGGCCCGTGCTGCCGAAACCGCCGATGCCGCGGTCAGTCGGTGCAAAGTCCTCAACCAGCGTTAAGTTGGCCTGCAATACCGGGAGCAAAACCAGTTGCGCAATGCGATCGCCCGGTTCGATGGTGAACGCGCTGTGACCACGGTTCCAGCACGACACCATCAGTTCACCCTGATAGTCGGAATCGATCAGACCGACCAGGTTACCGAGCACGATGCCGTGCTTATGGCCCAGTCCGGAGCGCGGTAAGATGGTCGCCGCGATCGAGGGATCATCGAGAAAGATCGCCAAGCCGGTGCTGATCAGCTGAGTTTGACCCGGTTCGAGCGTGAGCGGCTCGGACAGACAGGCGCGCAGATCCATGCCGGCCGAGCCGGGCGTGCCATAGGTGGGCAGTTCGAATTCGGTACCCATGCGCGGGTCGAGGATTTTAAGCTGTACGTTAGGACGGTTCATGGTGCAGATCCAAATTGATGATTTGTTGAAGGATGAAGTCGGCCACGGCGGACTTGTTGGCGGGGCCAAAGGCCACGGTGTTGTGCGCGCCGACCCAGAGGATTTCATTGTGTTCCGCGCCGAAGCCGATGTCGGTGCGCGACACGTCATTGGCCACGACCGCATCGACCTGCTTCGTGGCCAGTTTTTTACCGGCGTGCTGCTCTAGATGCTCCGTTTCGGCCGCGAAGGCAATAACGCGTCGAGGTCGCAACGGATGCTGCGCGACCATCGCAATGATGTCCGGATTTTCGACCAGCGCTAGGCTTGGGGCGGGACCACTTGAGTCCTTCTTGATTTTTTGCTCGGCCACCGAGCTCAGTCGAAAGTCGGCCACCGCAGCGGTGCCAATAAAGATGTCGCAACGGGTTAGGGCGGTGCTTGCGGCGCTGTGCATATCGAGCGCGGAGAGCACATCGATGCGCTCCACACCCGCTGGGGTGGGTAGGCTGACCGGGCCGGCGATCAGACAGACCTCGGCGCCCAGGCGAGCCGCCGACCGGGCCAAGGCGAAGCCCATCTTGCCCGAGCTGTTGTTCGACAGGTAGCGCACCGGATCGATCGCCTCACGGGTTGGGCCGGCGCTGATCACCACCCGTTGACCGGCCAGCGGCCCTTCGGCAAAGCAGGCCGCCGTGCTGGCGACCAAATCCGTCGGCTCCATCATGCGTCCCGCACCGACATCACCACAGGCCTGAAATCCGGCCTCCGGACCAAACCAGTGCACATTCGTCAGGCGTGCACGCAGGGCGGCGATATTGTGTTGCGTGGTGGCGTGGTGCCACATCTTTTCATTCATCGACGGTGCCAGCGCGACCGGTGCCTCGGTCGCCAGCAGCAGGGTGGTCAACAGATCATTGGCGATGCCAGCCTGCATTCGAGCAATAAAGTCGGCCGTCGCCGGCGCAACAATGACCAGATCGGCCCAGCGTGCCAATTCGATATGGCCCATGCCCAGTTCCGCCTGCTCATCCAACAGGCTGCGACTGACCGGGTTGCCGGACAGCGCCTGTAGGGTTAGCGGGGTGATAAAATGTTGCGCCGCCTCGGTCATCACCACCCGAACCTCGGCGCCAGCCTTGATAAACAGACGCACCAATTCGGCCGACTTATAGGCTGCTATGCCACCCGTGATGCCAACCACTATATGTTTATTGTGCAGTGCGCTGAGTGTCATGATGAAGTGCCTGTCGGTAAAGTTTCCGCTTGGATGCGTTGGTCGGTCTTGAGTTCCCGTTTCGGTTTGATATGGTTACCCAATATAACCCATCAGTAACCTCGGCCCAGGACGGGCAGGATAGCATAGGTTGTCGGGATATGGGTTCACTGCCATCCTGCTCAGCGAGCCAAAAGGACTGCCCGTGTCGATCAAACAATGGCCCGCCGCATCGCGCCCGCGGGAAAAACTCTTGCTCCAAGGAGCTGACGCCTTATCGGATGCCGAGCTGTTGGCCATCTTTTTGAGAACCGGCCTGCCCGGTCTCGATGCCGTCGGCCTAGCCCAATCGATCCTTAACCGCTTCGGCTCACTGGCGAGCCTGTTTCAGGCCAACCAGCGCCAGTTTTGTCAGGGTCCTGGTTTGGGCCCAGCCAAGTTCGTCCAATTACAGGCCGTGGTAGAAATGAGTCGCCGTTATCTCAAGGCCGAACTGATTGCTAAGCCGGCACTCGCATCGCCCGGCGACACCCGGCGGTTTCTCTTGGCGCAGATGCGTGACCTGACCAGCGAACAGTTCGCCTGTATCTGGCTGGACAGTCAGCATCGCGTGCTGCGGTTTGAAACTCTTTTTCAGGGCACGCTCGACCGTGCCGCCGTCTATCCGCGCGAAGTGGTTAAGGCGGCGCTGAGCTGCAATGCCGGCGCGGTGATTCTCGCGCACAATCATCCCAGCGGCATTGCCGAGCCGAGCAGCGCCGATCGGCTGCTGACCGACCGTATCCAAGCCGCACTGGCCACCATCGACGTTCAGCTGCTTGATCATATGGTAGTCGGTCAGGGCGTGGTAATTAGTTTTGCCGAACGCGGCCTGTTATAGCCGCCCAAAGCATGTAAAGGCTGATTATTTGGGGCTTTTAACGGTGTTCAGAGGTGCACGGAGTGTTGCGCCATGGACAAAAAAACAGCAAATGTACTTGAGCTTCGCGGTTTGTTCTGGTATAAAACGCGCCTCTTTGAATCAGGGCCCCAGGTCTCGAGGAGCTTAGTTAGAGTTTCAATCGCGTTTTGGTCACCCAAATACTGCTTGAAGCGCTGTTTAGATTTCATGCGAAACTATGCCATTGGCGTTTTGTCTGGAAGCTCGAATCAGTTAAGTGATTCGTCCACGTCGAAACGGCACTAATGCACTAAGCACTCAAACTGCCTGCGGTCGAATTTTTGTTAATGCGGTGTCACCGACAATTAGAGGCGACAGATAATGTCTAGAGTTTGCCAAGTTACTGGAAAACGTCCAGTAACAGGGAATAATGTTTCCCACTCACAAATTAAAACTAAGCGTCGGTTTTTGCCGAATCTTCACTCTCACCGTTTTTGGGTTGAGGGCGAAAAACGCTTCGTTAAGCTGCGTATCTCTGCAAAGGGTATGCGCATCATCGACAAACGGGGTATAGAGTCTGTATTAACAGATTTACGTGCCCGTGGTGAAAAAGTTTAAGGGGTCCAAAAGATGGCACGCGATAAAATTCGTTTAGTAAGTTCTGCCGGTACCGGTTATTTTTACACGACCGACAAGAACAAGCGTACGACTCCAGATAAGCTGGAATTCAAGAAGTACGATCCAAAAATTCGTCAACACGTGATGTTTAAAGAAGCTAAGATCAAGTAATTGATTTGGCTTTAAAAAAACCCGGCTCTGCCGGGTTTTTCTGTTTTTAGAGCCTGAAAATCCTGTGACTGGCAGGCTCGGTGTGTCGAACCAAGCTCTTGGGGCTGGCGCTATTTACCTGAACGCGAGTTTTTCATTCCGCACCAGTGCGAAAATCATTCCAAAAAGGCAACAGTCTATTCACCGTTCAAGGCAGACATACGCGCGCAAGCCAGTAAACTGGAGGTCGATGCAACGAGGATCATCCCGTATGTGGTGGGCAACAATTCGTACCGTTCTGTTTTATTTGCTGGTAGTGCCCTTTACGCTGACTTGGGCGGCCTTCTTTGGGCTGTTTGCCTACATGATCCCCTATCCGCTGCGTTATTACCTAGTGATCGGCGCCTGGGCTCGCGGTATGCACCTGTGCACCCAATACATCCTAGGTATCCGAGTTAGGGTGCACGGCCTAGAGCATGTGCCGCCACAGGCCTGTGTGATCGTCGCGAATCACCAATCGGCCTGGGAAACCTATTTTTTGCAGCTGCTGTTTCATCCCCAATCCCAAGTCGCCAAGGCCAGTCTGCTCAAGATCCCGCTGTTCGGCTGGACCTTTGCGATGATGAAACCCATCGCGATCGATCGCACCAACAAACGCCACGCCATGATGCAAGTTATCGAGCTCGGCTCGCAACGCATTGCCGAAGGCAACTCGGTGTTGATCTTCCCCGAAGGCACTCGAGCCTCACCGCACCAGTTGTTGCCCTTTCGTCAGGGCGGCGCGCTGCTGGCTAAGGCGGCCGGCTGTGTGATGGTGCCGGTGTCCCATAATGCCGGGCAGTATTGGCGTAACGATCAGTTTGCCAAGCGGGCTGGCACTATCGACATTCACATTCACCCCGCGCTGGACAGCAGCACGGCGGACGCGGCGGACTTGATGGCCCATGCCGCAAGCATCATTAGCAACCAGTTGCATGGCCGGGTCAGTTAATCGATTGGACACAAAAAAGCCGAGACAGATTCCGCCTCGGCTCGACATACCAATTTTGCTCGTGCCTAACCCTGCTGGTCAATGGCCTGTTGGATTTGTTCGATGGGGTAGGCGCCCTTGAGGATAACATCGCCCACTACAAAGGCTGGTGTGCCAGTAATGCCGAGCTGTTGGGCCAGCGTGGCGGTCTGCTGCAGATGCAGGCCAACCTTCGGGTCGGTCAGCACGGCCTCTATCGGTGCCCGATCCAATGCCAACTTGTCGACCACGGTCCAGACATCATTGGCCGAGCGCAGGCTTCTCATCGATAAGAGGGCGCGATGAAAATCCTCATATTGGTCAGGGAAGGCGAGGTTGACGGCCAAGGCGATTTTAGCCGCTTCACCGGATGACTCCGACAGGATAGGCCATTCCTTATAAACGACCCGCAAGTTCGGATTCTGTTTAATCAAGGTCTGCAACACCGTACCGGAGCGTTTGCAGTAACCGCAGTTATAATCAAAAAACTCCACCAAGGTGACGGTGCCGTCCGCGTTGCCGCCAACCGGATCGACCGGATTGTTGAACAGCAGGTCGCCCATCTGCTGTAGCGCGGCGCCTTCCTGCCGGCCCTGCTGTTGTTCGGCCTCTTTTTGCAAAATATCGATGGCTTCGTAAATCACCTCGGGGTGGGTCAGAATATACTCCCGGACCATCGAGCCTATTTCATCCTTGGTGAACTCTTCCGCCTGCGAAAACCCAGTGGTGGCAGCGAGAAGCCCGACGCTTAAGAGCAGAGGGGCGCAAAATTTAATGGTTTTCATACGGACTCCAGTAGATAAACGGATTGTTCAGACCGGTATAGGGAGCTGTGCTGCCTCGCTCGGGGTTCTTAGCGATCTATAGCCGTCTGAAATAAAAATTTTCAACAATGGATTGAGGGTCGACCTAAAACCGACTCTGGCTTTGGTTATGACATAATCGATCGATAATAGCCTGATGTGCCAGTGCAGACGAGCGAAAGCCGGTAATGATTGCGTCAACAATCCACGTCTGATCTTCAGTTTTAGGATGCCGTGCCCGATCGGCCTAGGATAGCTAATGGTCGGCCATCTTCTCGACCAGGGTCGGCGGTTGCAATATCTGTCCAGCGACCCAGGTCCAATAACAGATCATGATGGTGAGCCAAAAGTCGAGTTGTTCGATGGCCGCATCGGGGCTCCATTCTGCCAGCAAGGTAGGGCCCGCACTGTGCTGAATTTGCGCCTGTAGCGTCTTGGCATCGCCCATCAAAAGCGGTAAGGCGGGCAGTTTGGCGCTTTGCTCGAGCCATTTGCGATAGAGCAGCATCAACTGCTTATTGCGCAGCGCCAGCTGCGCGCCAGCAAGTGGGCCCGCCTCGACAGCCCATAATTTCATTTGCTGTAAGGTTTGTAGGGTTAGAAAGACGCTCTTCGCTAGCGGGAAGTCCTTATGGGTTAAACAATCTTCCGGCCAAACACCGGCACTGGCCGCACGCCATTTGGCCACCAATCTGGCCATATCCGGTGCCTTTTTACTTGGAGTTTGCAGGCCCAACGCCTGCTCGACCCGTCGCCGTTGCGCATCTAGAACCTCCTTTGCCAGCCGATTGAGGTGCAGGGCGTTCAAGGCCATTGGTTTTCGTTGGGCGTCGCTGGGCGGCACCAATGCCTCCGGCCGAATCATCAACCGCTTAAAGCGTTCCTGCAGCGGCCGAAGCCGTTGAAATTGTTGCCACAGATCACGGCCGGTCATTTCGAACGCAGGCGTCTGGTCCCGTTTACGCTCCAAGGCGCGTTGATAGCCATCGCTGGTGGAGAGGATCCAGAGCGCCGGTGCGGCCATGCGGAACAACGCCTGAACGGCATCCGGTTGCTTATCGCCGTCGGGCTCCTGGGCCACCAAGGCGCTCCATTGGCTGCCGCGAATACGCATGTTGCGGCAGAACTCGGTGAACTCGGGCCAGTCACGGTTTAACTCAGTAAAGCGTTTTTCGATGCGTTGCAGCCGGGCCGTTTCCTGCACGCCAACCAGATCGCGGACAATAAGGGCGCTGCGTTCGGCGTGATGCTGGTGCATCGGCAGCACCCAGCCGCTTAGCAGCAGGGCCCAAGATTTATTGCGCGAGCGCAGGGCGTTGTACCATTGCAGAAACAGGCCCCAGGTTCGGGCATAGAAGCCGCTGGCCAACGGGCTCATGCGCATGGCCAGTAAGCCAACAAACTGCTGTAGAGTGAGCGCCTCGAGCACCGGCAGGCCAATTTCCAGCGTCGACTGGTTTTGCAGCCAGTCCAGAGGCGTCTGCCTGATTGTCAGCACTGGGCCCTTAACCAGCACAATGCGCCGTACCCTCGGGGCCGCGAGATGGTAGGCCAGGCTGCGCACCAGGTGGTCGAGCAACTCCTCGGTGTCCGCATCCAGTTCAATGCCATCGACCGGGCTTGACCGTGGCCAAAGCCAAATTAGGGGCGCAAAAAACAGCAGGGCAAAGAACAATTGTATTAGGACCGCCAAGGGTTGGGCCGCCCAAGCCGAGAAGGCCAGAGTGGGCATCAATAGACGCAGGCCAACCAGCGGCAGAACGAAATAGCTCAGCACGGCAATACTGGCCAGTATTAATAGGCTGATACGGGTATCCAGTTCGTCTTCTGGGTGTTTAAAGCGGCTGGCAAAATATTGATCGATACCGCCGTCCATTAGATGCCGGCGCAGATCGGCAGGATTGTTTTTTTGATTGATCGCTAAGGCCTGAGCTGAGACCTTGAGGCCCTGCTTAGTCAGCCGTCGGCCAAGGGTTTGGGCCCTATCTTTGGGCACATTGTTTTGCAATACGGTGCGTCGACCGGCCATCAAATCGGCCACTTGCGCGTCTGAAAGCTGCAGCTCGGTCTTTAGCGCTAGGCTGATTTCGGTGCGATTGAGTTCGCGCAGGAAGCCCTCAAACACCAGATGGTAACGCTCGTATTCCATGCTCACAGTATCCTGACCAAGGGCAAAAAGGCAAAACCGTTACGCTACTGGATTGGCAGGCCGAAGCAAGCGGCACTGGCTGACGTTGCGGCCTAGTTCGCGAAATGAGCGCGATGTCGGTGCGCGCCGCACTCCATTGAGTCTAGGACAGGCCAGGGCAGGGGTCCAATACGGCCGCTCAATATGCTTCTCGGCGCCTATTTCATGGGCGCCTCGGCTGCGCTGCCGACTGGCAGGTCTTCAGGCCACTCGGTAGGCATCACCATCGGTGCCCGTGAAGTCGCGTGCGATCCCGTCAGGCTGGGCGACTCGTGCGTCGGGACCGATCAGGCTCGACCACCGCGCGCGCTCGGCACCGGTCATTCCTGAAGTTGCCACGGAACCGCTGCTTTCCAGCTGGATATCATCCAGATGGGCCCGATTCAGCGCCCCACGTTGACCCTGCGGATCAAAAATCAACTCGATATGACGTCCACTATCTGCTTTGAGCAGGATCGAGCTCGGGGCCTCTTTGGGGCCATTGAGGCCGACCAGCTGAACCGATTGGCGCAGGCCACTCTGTTGGCCGTCGTGGAAAAAAGCCAGCAAATGTTGGTAGTAAACGACATAGCTTTGCACGTCCCGATGGGACCCATGGGCGAGTGGACAGACCCGATCTAAAAACTCGTTGGCCAGGGTTAGCTGCTGTTCGATCGACTCGGCCTGAATAGGGTTTTCGGACACAACCGCCGGACGGAATTGATCGACTCGTGGATCCTGTGCGCTCGTGTTTAAGGTCGTCATCATAGGTCTCTCTCTATTGGGTGGTGCCAAATGCCGCCAAAGGCTTCCGTTCTGAACCGAAGTCCATTGAGCGACCCGGTCATCAAAGCCTGCTCTTGGCTCGATGTCGATCGCTTGATTGGTAGCATAGGGTACTTCTTGTTATAATTTCACAATAAAAATTACACACTGTGAATTTTACAAAATGCGCGCCACTAAAAGCCTGATCCGCCAAGCCCACTTTCTCGGCACCAAGATCCGCAATATACGCAAGCGGAACAATCTGACCATGGATGACCTCTCGACACGCTGTGTCAGGGTGGATCCTGAAGCAGCGCCGTCGGTGTCTTATCTGTCGATGATCGAGCGCGGTAAACGGGTGCCCAGTATCGATATGCTCGAGACCATCGCCTCGGTGTTCCAAAAGGATATCGACTGGTTTCTTGACGATGAGCCCGAGCCGCAGGCCATTACCCCAGTTAAGAGCCGCACTCAGGGCGGCCTGTTGGGGATGGCCTTGGAGCCGAGCTTTCTGTTTTCCAATGATATTTTGCAGATTGCCCTGCCCGAATTGTTGAGCCAAACCGGCGTGTCGGGCCAACAGTTTGCTCACCTATTGATTCGCGCCTATCAGGAGCACCATCAGAACCATTTCCCGGATTTGGAACGCGCCGCAGAAGCGGTGGGTCAGAAGCGAATGCCGCTGTCAGTCGAGGATCTAATGGTCTTGGCCGAAGCCCAAGGATTGAGCATTCGCTGGTTTACTCGGCCGGCCAGTGGTGTAGTTGATGGCCTGGGAGTCTATTCCCAAAACATCGTCAGTTCCTATATGGAACCGCCGGGAGTTTTATTCTTAAACGAAGTCTTGCGTGCCTATCCGACTCGCCTGAAATACGAACTGGCGGTCTACATCGGCCACTGTGTCCTGCACAGTAAAGACGGTTATTACAGCGTCAAGTCTGTGGGGGGCTCTCATGGCGACCGGTTCGACCGGCAGGGTCAAGTGCAGGCCGAGCAGAGCGCGGTCGATGCCCAAGATATCTTGCAGGCCTGGCGCAGTTTCGAATCGAGCTTCTTTGCTGGCGCGTTGCTTTGTCCCAGGGTCCCGTTTCGTCAGTTGCTGGAACGTCATGGCTATGAAGTGTCGGTGCACCAGCACGTCGGCGTCTCGGCATCGGTGGCCATGCGCCGCATGACCGCGGTCTCGCCCTATACTCACTGGCATTATTTTGATGCCTACGCACCCGGCAAGCTTAAGGCGGTGTATCGCGGCAATGGTATCCCATTGCCCTGGGGCAATATGCGCAGTCTTGAAAATCCCTGTCAGCAGTGGGCGGTATTTCGCAAGATGACCGATCAACAAACCGGTTCCTCGGCCCAAATATCCGTTCTGATGGTGGCCGGTGAGCCGAGGATCTTCTGTTGTGAGTCGATACGGGTCGCTGACATGGCCGGGAATGACCACGTCTTGTGCGCCGGCATTGATCTTAACCCGGCCCTTGAGGCTCAGGGCGTAGATGCCTTGGCCATGGCGGAGGCACTCAAAACGCTGTGCGCGGTAAGCGGTGGGGTCGCCCAAATTCCGAAAAATTTGCGCGACGAATTCGCTCGTGTGGCGAAAATTCTGAACATCAACTGGATCAGCCGTGGCGTGCAGGAAGACGCCCAACTAATCTGCGTGCGCGGCGGCGAGTGTCCGCGTCAACCGGCCTGTTATGGTGCCTGTGGCGGGTCGGCAAACTAGTTTGCGCTACGCGAACACTCGAGTAATGGCCCGGGGTACTCCTGGCCAGAAGCAATTAAGGGTTTAATTTCCGCCTGATGGTGATGCGCTAAGGTGCGATGCTGATGCGCAGGCTTGCCAACGAAAGCGGTCAATAATATTTGCAATAGATCGCCGTGCGCAACCAGCAATATCACCTCATGCTGATAGTGTTGTTCGAGTTCTTCGATGACCCCGAGCCCGCGTTGACGAACTTGCTCTACGGTTTCAATTCCGGCGGACCTTTGCAGCGCCGGCTCCCGATCTAGAGCCCAGATGGCAGGGTAGTTGCTATCGGACTTGCCTTCCCAGGCGCCAAAGAAGCGTTCCCGTAGGCCGATGTTAGACTGTGGCGTTGGCAACGCCAGGGTGTCTGCAAATAGCTTGGCGGTTTGGCTGGTTCTTAAAAAATCGGAACAGATAATCGCACTGATGGGTTTTCCCGCGTATCCGCTCGCGGCGGCACCAACCTGCTGCCGCCCCGGTGCTGAAAGACCAAAGCGGGTGCACCCGATGGCCGGATCGCTGACGATCAAGCCAGCCACATTGGCCTCGCTTTCACCATGACGCATTATCAAGTAGTGGTTTTTGAAGGTTTTCATAGGCAATTAGATTAACCGCTTGCGAATGTTGACCACCACTATTTCAGCCAAAATAACGACGACAAAGATGGCCAGTAAGGCTATCGATACGCGTTGCCACTCAAACAAATTCATCGCGTCATTGATGACCACACCAATACCGCCGGCACCGACCAGGCCCAATACGGCCGATTCGCGCACATTTATATCCCAGCGAAACAAGATGATGCTGAAAAAGGCAGGCATGACTTGCGGCCAGTAGCCCTTCATCAAGACCGACAGCCAGGGTGCACCAGTTGCCTGGATGGCCTCAACAGGACCCATATTGATATTTTCGATGGCTTCTCCCAAGAGTTTTCCGACAAAGCCAACCGAGCGAAAGGCTATCGCCAAGACGCCGGCAATAATGCCGGGACCAAAGATCGCCACGAACAGTAAGGCCCAAACGAGCGAGTTAACGGATCGAGACGAGACCAGAAAGAATCGGGCTATCCACTGGCTCCAAGCGGACGCCACCACGTTGTTGGCATTCATAAGGGCGAGCGGCACAGCGAAGATCAGGGTTAACAGGGTGCCAAGGGTGGCTATATTGAGCGTTTCAATCATCGCGCCGTGCACGCTAATTGGATAGTAGGCGAAATCGATTGGCCACATACGAGTAAACAGATCGGCCATCTGCTCTGGCGCATCAAAGAAAAATTCCGGAATGACTTCAACGGTTTGAATGGACAGCACCAAAGCCATGACCAAGACCAGATAGACCGCGTAGCGCGATAGCTTCTGAGTCAGAGTGAAGCGTTGCCAGTGGTAATTTACGGTGTTCATTTGATCAGTCTCCACTCGATTAATTAAAGATTCGACGCACCACATTGGATAGTGCTTCACCCAACATGATTAACGCGATAATACTCATCAGAATTGCAGCCACAAAATCGTAATCGAAGCGCTGAAAAGCCGAGAACAGCGTTCCGCCCAATCCACCTGCACCTACGATGCCGACCATGGTGGAATTTCGCAGGTTGGAATCCAGCTGATAGGTCGAAAAACCAATAAACCGGGAAAACACCTGGGGCATAACCGAAAACAAAATAAGGCTGACAAAGCCGGCGCCAGTGGCGCGAATCGCTTCCACCTGCTTTAAGGAAATCTCTTCAATCGCCTCGGCGAATAACTTGGCGATAAATCCGATGGAGGCCACAATTAACGTCAAAATGCCGGCCAAGGCGCCGAACCCAACGCTCTTCACAAACAGGATGGCGATAATCACCGGGTGAAAAGTACGACATAGGGCGATAAAGCCGCGCATCGGCACGGTAACCCAATTGGGCATCAAATTGCGCGCCGCGAACAGGCCAAAAAACAAGGACAAAAGAATACCCACTACGCTGGCAATGATGGCAATTTCCATGCTTTCTGCGAGGCCACTTAAGAGCAGTTCCCAGCGACTAAAATTGGGTGGAAACATGCGCGCCATCAATTGGTCCGCGATGCCCAGACCATGAATAAAGCGATCCCACGTTAGGCCCATGGCATTAAAAGAAAATACCAAATAGCCGGCCAAGACTAACCATGAGCCGGTCACCAGCCAGTTACGTTTGAACGGATTTTGTCGGTATTGAGCGTCGGTAGATTCTAAACCAGCCATGACTCACCTCCATAAATCTGCTTCAGGTGATCATCGGTAATACCATCCGGACTGCCGTCGTAGACAATCTTGCCGTCACTCATGCCGATAATGCGTTTGGCAAATCGGCTCGCCAGGGACACGTCGTGGATGTTTACTAAGGCGGGAATGTTTTTTTGCTGCGCGAACCGTTCCAGTAATTCCATGATCTCCACCGCGGTCTTAGGATCGAGCGAGGAGGTCGGTTCATCTGCTAATAAAATTCGTGGGTTCTGCATCACCGCGCGCGCGATACCAACGCGCTGTCGCTGCCCGCCAGACAGGCTATCGGCACGTTTTTTGGCGTGTTCAGTCAAGCCCACGGCATCGAGCAGTTCGAATGCGGTGTTGATGTCTTGTTGACTGAACTTACGCCGCCAGGCCGCCAACGACGACATATACCCTAAGCGTCCGGTGAGCACATTCTCAATGACGGTGAGGCGCTCAACCAGATTGTATTCTTGGAATACCATGCCGACTTGACGCCGCAGCTTGCGAAGTTGTTGGCCCCTGGCTTTACACAGATCCATGTTATCAAAAATTATTTGCCCTGCGGTCGGATCAATTAAGCGATTAATACAACGCAGTAACGTACTTTTTCCGGTGCCGGATGGGCCAATGATGGCCACGATACCCGATTCAACAATGCTGATATCAATGCCTTTTAGGATCAAATTGCCCGGTGTGTAGGCCTTTTCCAAACCCTTTATTTCCAGAAAGGGCGCGGTCTCAATATTGACTTGAGCAGATGTCATAATCATTTCCTGCAACGATTGTTTAGCTCGGCCGCGCCCTATGAAGGGGCGCTGCGCGAGTGCATACGGATGGGTAGTTGACGCTGAGTGTCAGCGTCGAGAGAGCGTCATAGACTATGACGCTCATGGTCTCACTAGTTGGCTTTCGCGGCGGCCGCGGCAGCACTTTTTGCAGCCTTGGCGGCATCTTTTTCAGCCAGCTGTTTCAGGCCCTGCTTGGTGTAGGCGGTACCGGTGGCATGGGCAATATCACGAATCACTTTCCAGTCGTCTTTAAAGGTGACTGGGTAAAAACGATCTGCGCCGCCAAAGGTCTCGCTCATTTTTGCCGAAAATCTAAATGAGAAGAAGGCTTCATTGATTTTCGCTACTAGATCCGGGTGTAAGTCGTGCGCATAACCAAACGCAGAGGTTGGGAAGCGTGGGCTGGTATAGAGAATGCGAAAGTCATCTGCGTTGATTCGACCTGCACTGGCCATACGGCTAAATACGTCAGAGGCTACCGGCGCTGCATCATAGTCTCCTGCCAAAACACCCATAATGGACTGGTCATGCTTGCCTGAATATTTAACGGTGTAGTCGACGTCAGGTGTTAGGCCCAATGCAGGAAACAGAGCACGTGGCGCCAAGTTACCCGAGTTGGAGGAGGCGGATGTATGAGCGACCATCTTGCCTTTTAGGTCGGCCATGGTGCGGATGTCGCTGTCTTTACGAGTAATGGCGATCAGGTTATAGCCCTGGAACGAATCAACGGTGCCTTTAACGGCGATGGGCACATAGCCACCCAGGTTTACAGCATAACCGGTAGGACCCGTGGAGAATCCGGCGATGTGCAGACGGCCGGAGCGGATCGCTTCAACTTCAGCAGCATTGGAATGCACAGTATAGTAGACCACTTTTTTGCCGGTTACGGCACTGAGGTGTTGTTGGAATTCAAAAAAGGCGTCCTTATAGACCGCTGGATCTTCAACGGGTGTATAGGTGAAGACCAGAGTGTTTGGATCTCGCCAATCGGCCGGATCTTTAGGGGAGTCTGCGACCATATCATTGTTCTCGTCGCAGAACTTTTCATCCAAAACACCGCGGTTGCCGCAGTCATCGGCCAGCGCAGCGCTGGCACTAAAGAGTAATGAAGTGGACAGTAACAGGGTGGTAAGAAGGGTCTTTTGCATTAGTTAGTTCCTATTTCTTATTTTTGTTTGGTGATCGTCCCAATCTGGGATGATTCGAAATTCGGTCCAGTCAGGCAAAAATGGCCTTATCAGAGAGTTAGCAAAAACGACGCCATCTATTGTTTATCCATACTTATCAACGGGTTAGGTTTATTTTTAGGTCCTTTTTGTCTAAAAAAGACAGGTCTGACCCATGCCGACATGACCAATAAGACGGATGTGTCCCTTTTACTCAGGAATTTTAAATAGCTGTTTGTCCAACTGATGTTTTTTGAGCTTCCGATATAGGGTTTTTCGGGTCAAATTCAGCAACTCTGCCGCCTCATGTAATTGGCCTTGAGCGGCGATTAAGCCTTCTTCGAGCACCTGACGTTCGTATAATTCCATCCGCTGGTCATAGCTTCCTGAACTGCCCTCTTCTGTGACCATCGCGGCCAACTTGGTTTCACTAATGCCCAGGACAAATCGGTCCGCTGCGTTCTTCAGTTCCCGCACATTACCCGGCCAATCGTGTTGTAGCAGGTGTGCAACCTCGGCTTGACTCAGCGCAGGTTGTGGCCGAGAGAATTGCACACTGGCCTTGCGCGCGTAATGATGAAACAGTGGCAAAACATCCTCCGGGCGATCCTTTAAGGGTGGGATGGTGATGCTGGCCACGTTTAAACGGTAAAAAAGATCTTTACGGAAATGACCACCTTGACCGAGCTGGGCCAGGTCATCTTTACTGGCAGCGATCACCGTCAACTTAACGGGAATGGGTTTGGTACTGCCGACGCGCTCAACTACGCGGTCCTGAAGCACCCGTAACAGCTTGATTTGCACGGGCAAGGGCATGGTCTCAATTTCATCGAGAAACAGCGTGCCACCGTCGGCCGCCTCAATCTTACCAATGTGACGTTTAATGGCTCCCGTGAAGGAGCCGGCCTCATGACCGAAGAGCTCACTTTCAATCAGGCTCTCACTGACCCCACCGCAGTTGATGGCGATAAAGCGTTTCTCATGTCGTTGACTAAACTGATGCAGAGCACGGGCTACCACATCCTTACCACTGCCGGTATCGCCATAGATGATGGTGTCGACGTTGGCCTGCGCCAGTGCCAGCACTTGCTGACGAATATTTTTGATGGCTGCGGATTCGCCCATGATAAAAGCTTCAACCCCGCTGTGTTGCTGAATGTCTTGTTTCAGATTTCGATTTTCCATCACCAGACGACGTTTTTCGGCGGCGCGCTGTAATTGGCCTAATAATTTTTTCGGCTGTAACGGCTTCTCAAGAAAATCATAGGCGCCCTCATTCATCGCCTCGATGGCCATGGGAATATCCCCGTGACCACTCATTAATAGCACCGGAATTTCGCTGTCTATCTGTTGCAGTTTACTCAGCAGTGTTAGGCCGTTCATTCGTGGCATTTTGACGTCACTCAAGATGACAACCGGACTGTTTTTTGCCAAGGTTAACAAGGCTTTTTCAGGTGATAAAAACCCTTTGACGCGGAACTCTTCCAGCTCGAGCATCTCAGTGAGTGCCTCGATGATTTCCCGATCGTCATCGATAATAATAATCTCAATGTCATGCAGCATTTAGCGTTCAGCCCTTTGTAATATCAGTGTGAAGCAGCTACCCAGATCTTCAGTCGATTGCACTCGGATATGACCGCCAAAATCTTGAATAATGTTATAGCTAATGGATAGACCCAGGCCAAGACCTTTGCCAACTTCTTTTTTGGTAAAAAAAGGATCAAAAATTTGCGATAGTTGGTTTTCTGGAATACCCATACCGCTGTCTTTGACATCGATTTGAACCTGCTCACCTTGGTCAGATACCTGAATTTCTAAGCTCTGGGTCCGACAATTTTCCATAGCATCTATGGCATTGGTCATCAGATTAACCAGGACCTGTTCGAGACGGATGGGTTCGGCAAAGACGGCCAGGCCCTTTGCACCGGGGATATAAATAAGTTCGCAACGCTGTTCTTTTAACCGATTCGATATCAGGTCTGCGGCATCCCTTATGACCCCATCTAGCTCAACCGGGCTGAGTTCCGCGCCGGCCTCGCGCGCGAAGGCTTTTAAATGCCGAGTGATGCCGGCAACCTTATCCAGTAACGACCTGATTTTATCCAGGCTCATAACCGCTTGCTCGGTTTGTTGCTTCTCCAAGCGGCGTCCGGCAGTGTGCAGGTGGCTGGCAATCGCCGTCAGGGGTTGGTTTATTTCATGCGTTATGCCAACGCTCAATTGACCCAAGGCGGCCAATTTACCAGCCTGTACAAGCTCATTTTGAGCCGCTTTCAACTGTGCCTCCGCGGCAATCCGTTCCTTTATTTCCGCCGACAGCTGGAGATTAGTGTGCTTCACTTCAATGGCAATATGTTGAAAGTGTTTTAAATCCCGCGCCATACTCGAGACTTCATCATCGCCGCGGATATTTATTTTCGTGTCGAGTTTTGCCGAGGCAATGGCACGCATGTTTTTTTGCAGTTCTAAAATTCGTTGTAAGACGTTACGGCGCACATAAAACCACGAGATAGATCCAGCGATCACTAAGCTGGCCAAAGACAGCAGCAAGATACTGCGGATGCTCAGGTCGATGGAAGCGATAGCACTCACCAGTGAACGGCTGATGCTGTCATTGGTCTGATTGGTATAGCGGTTAATCTGAGCCGCTAGCTGTTGGATATGATCCTGGCTATTTTGCAGTAAGTAGCTCTGTTGATAGAACAGATCCAGTTGCTCATTTTTTAACAAAAACAGCTTACCCTGGCGCGAGCCGATGATGAGCAATTTCTGAATATTTTGCAGAATGTCCGGTGCGATAAAAGTTGTTGAGATCTTGGTCAGTAATTTCTCAATTTGACCACCAAATTCTTCCAGGCGTAAGAAAGTATAGTCAAGCTCATTGTAAGAGGAATCATTACGCACCTTTTCAACCAAAGCCGAAAAATAATAAAGCCTGTTGATCACTCCGGCGATCGATTCCTCCTTGGCATAGTCAGATTTTAGTTCCAAAGCACTAATTAACGGCTGAAAGAGTGGATAGAGTAATTGGGATTGTTGATCAAGCTCCGTGCGAATCTGCTCACTGCGTTCGACACTTTGATTTAGCAGGGTTAAGCCATTGTGAATCTGTACGATTAGCTCGCGGAAGTAGCTGTTGTAATCCGGCAAGCTGCGCATCAGGCTATCCATCTCGTCAATTGCCACGCTCAGTTCTTGCATCGCTTGCAAACGTGAGAAATTCGAATCGCTGGTCATTAACAGTGGGGCGGTGGCGACAATCAAGCGGCTTTTATCGTTGAGCTTGGCCGCGGCATCCAACCAAGGGATATCCTGATGTTTCAGCAGCAATAAGCGTTCTCGCAGTTGCAGGTAGGTATTGGTGGTGAGCGCACTGGCCAGCAATGTGATGGACGAAATAAGCACGAAGGCGAGGAACAGCCTGCCGCCAATGCCGATATGTTTTAGCCACGATGTATCACGTCTAGCCATACTCAAAGACTCTTATAATTGTTTTTATAGTAGAGCGGGCGCTCCTGTTAAGGCTTAAATACAAGAAAAAACAGTGCCAACTCTACCACCCCATTATTATTGAGCTTGAGGCTACTTTGAGGACAAAATTGTCCCAAGGCAAGTCCTATGACCTCTTAGGGTGCGTTGATGTCGGTTCAAAAGCGGGTTAAGAATGCAGCCTGTCGCTTTGCCTGACCAGGCTTTGTGCATCGAGCAGCAGGGCTGCGATCGCCAGGATCACGGCCGGGGTGATAGGGCGGCCCCACCTCAGTGGGCATCTAGCGGAGTCAGTTGTGTCGACATACAGAGGTTTAATCGGCGCTCCGGCACATCAGCCTATTGCAGCAGCTGCTTGATGCGAGCCTTGAGCATTTCAATCACCACCCGATTCTTGCCGCCGCGCGGCACGATGATATCGGCATACTGTTTCGACGGTTGCACAAACTCCATAAACATCGGTCTGACCGTGCGTTTGTATTGCTCGATAACCGAATCGACGGTGCGTCCGCGCTCCTCGATATCGCGCTTGAGTCGCCGTAGCAAGCAGATGTCGAGATCGGTATCCATAAAGACCTTGGTATCGAGGCGTTTGCGGATGGTCTTATCATTGAGCAACAGGATACCTTCGACGATAATCACCCGAGTTGGCGCCAAGGTCTTGGACCGGTCGGAGCGGTTGTGCACGGTGTAGTCGTAGACGGGTATCTCTACCGTCTGTTGGTTGTGCAAGGCATCGAGGTGCTCGATCAACAAATCATGGTCAAAGGCGTTGGGGTGGTCGTAGTTGATCCGTTCGCGCTCCTCAAAGGTGAGGTCATCGCGTGCCTTGTAGTAACTGTCTTCCTTGATAATCGAAATGGCCCCGTTGCCCAGTTCTGCCTGTAACTCTTGATGAATGGTCTGCGCGAGGAGGCTTTTGCCGGAAGCCGATGCCCCAGCAATACCGATAAAGATCGAAGTTGAATTCATAGGGTGTCCATTCGCGCGGCTGTCGGGTTGAGTTCGGTACGCACTGCCAGGGTCAGCTGGTGAGGATTCAACATCGCATGCGACCGAGGTGAAAGTTCAGGTCGGGCGGATTTTAGATGGTTAAGCGACCGTTGTCGCGGCCAATGCTCAGTGACCCACCTGATTGGCGTCAATCATTTTGTAATAAAACTACATTTTGGGTGATAAAACAGCCCCATCTCGTTACAATAGCGCACCCAATTTTTTCATTTGTAGCCAAACTCTAAGGAATAGTCATGTCTGTGATCAAAATGTCTGATCTGGATCTCGCTGGTAAGCGAGTACTGATTCGTCAAGACCTCAATGTCCCGTTGGACGATGCCGGCCATGTCACCTCTGACAACCGCATCACGGCGTCATTGCCGACTATCAAGATGGCTTTAGCGCAAGGCGCCAAGGTAATGGTTATGTCGCACCTGGGCCGACCGACCGAAGGATTGTATGACGAGCAGTATTCCCTGGCGCCGGTTGCGGCCTATATGGGCAACTTGCTCGGCCGGAACATTCCGCTGGTCAAGGACTGGGTCGAGGGTGTTGATGCGGATGCGGACCTGATTCTTCTGGAGAATGTTCGCTTCAACAAGGGCGAAGGCAAGAATGAAGACAGCCTCGCCAAACAGATGGCCGCGCTGTGTGATGTCTATGTTATGGACGCCTTCGGTACCGCCCACCGGGCTCAGGCCTCAACCCACGGTGTGGCCAAGTTTGCGCCCATCGCCTGCGCCGGACCGCTGCTCGCGGCCGAATTGGAAGCCCTCGGCAAGGTCATGGATAACCCGGCCCGACCGATGGTGGCCATCGTGGGTGGCTCCAAGGTGTCGTCCAAGCTGACGGTTCTGGAAAGTCTGTCTACCGTTTGCGACCAGTTGATCGTCGGCGGCGGCATTTCCAACACCTTCGTCGCTGCCCGTGGCTTTAATGTTGGCACCTCGCTCTACGAAAAAGATCTGATCCCCAACGCACAGGCGTTGATGGCCCGTTTGGATATTCCCGCCGCGATCGATGTGCGCACCGCAGCGGAATTTTCACCCACGGCATTGGCCACGATCAAGCCGGTTGACCAGGTCACAGATGACGAGCAAATCATGGATTTGGGCCCTGAAACGGTGGCCAAGCTAGCCGAGATTATCAAGGGCGCCAAGACCATCTTATGGAATGGCCCGTGTGGCGTGTTCGAGTTCGATAATTTTGCCGAAGGCACGCGCGCCATCGCTGAAGCGATCGCGCAAAGCGATGCCTACTCGGTGCTCGGTGGCGGCGATGTAATCGCGGCGGTGCAGAAGTTCGGTATGGAAGATCGTTTTTCCTATATTTCGACCGGCGGTGGTGCCTTTTTGGAGTTCGTCGAGGGTAAGACCTTGCCGGCCGTCGCCATCTTGGAAGAACGCGCCAAGTCTTGATATGCTAAACTTCGGCCTGAGCGTCGGGGCAACATTTTTTTACCGCGGCCAGTCAGCTTTTCCCATTGACGGGCATGGCCGCCAAAATATGACTAAAGGTGAAAGGAAACTTCATGACTAAGATTCTAGATGTAGTAAAACCAGGCGTTGTCGCCGGTGACGATATGCAAAAAATATTCGCCATCGCTAAGGCTGAAAAATTTGCCTTGCCGGCCGTGAATGTAGTGAATACGGATTCGATCAACGCCGTATTAGAAGCCGCAGCGAAAGTACAATCGCCGGTTATCATTCAGTTCTCCAATGGCGGCGCTGGTTTTATGGCCGGTAAGGGCTTGAAGCTGGCCGGGCAAGAGGCCGCCATTCTCGGTGCGGTCGCCGGCGCGAAATATGTCCACGCGGTCGCGGAAAGCTATGGCGTGCCAGTGATTCTGCACACCGATCACGCGGCGAAGAAATTACTGCCGTGGATCGACGGCCTGCTCGATGCCGGTGAGCAACATTTTGCCGAAACGGGCAAGCCCCTCTTCTCATCCCATATGCTGGATCTGTCTGAAGAGCCAATCGAAGAAAACTTGGCCATCTGCGCACAGTACTTAACGCGTATGGACAAGATGGGCATGACCATTGAAATTGAACTGGGCATCACCGGCGGTGAAGAAGATGGCGTCGACAACAGTGATGTTGATCAGGACGACCTGTACACCAAGCCGGAAGAAGTCGCCCATGCTTATGAGGTGCTCAGCGCGGTGTCCCATCGTTTCACCATCGCGGCATCCTTTGGTAACGTTCACGGTGTCTACAAGCCTGGTAATGTAAAACTGCGACCGGGCATTCTAGCCGCCTCACAGACCTACTGTGGTGAGAAATTCGGCCTGGCTGAAAATGGCCTGACCTTCGTTTTTCACGGCGGTTCTGGTTCGTCACCCGCGGAAATTAAAGAGTCAATCGGTTACGGCGTGGTCAAGATGAACATCGATACCGATACCCAATGGGCGACTTGGAACGGTGTACGTGAATATTACCAAAGCAATGAAGGCTTCTTGCAAGGCCAGATCGGTAACCCAACGGGTCCTGATGCGCCAAACAAAAAATACTACGATCCTCGAGCCTGGTTGCGCGCCGCGCAAGTTAGCTTGGTGGGCCGTTTGGAACAGGCCTTCACCGAACTGAATGCGCTCAACCGCAACTAGTTCATAGCGAAAGCCATGAGCCGAGTCTTGACTCGGCTTTTTTATGTCTGCTCATCTAGATCCACCTAGATGGCACCACGTTTTACTCGACCGCTGTCCCGCCCGCATGGGCCTCTGCTGTTGCTTTTTATAGTCCCATGCTAAGGTGCGCAGCTTACCTATACTCGGTTCGCGCCATGCTAAAACTGTTGCGTAAAATCCTTATTCTATCCTGTCTTACGGTGATCAGCCTGTATGCCTTAGCCTATTGGGGCATGGGTTACACTCCCCTCTATCTCTATAACGCCCCGTCCGTAGCGACGGGCATCGGCGCCAAGTTGGCCTGCTCGGCACGGTTCGTGAGCGGCTATGATGCGCGTACCAGTGCCGCCGATATTCGCGTCTATGCGCCGATCTTAGCGCTACTGGATTACCAATATGATGATGCTCTGCAGCGTGTCTCGGCGACGCTGCTCGGTGTGAAGTCGCGCAGTGCCAGTTACCAACCCGGCATTGGTTGCGCGATCGATTACCCCGGCGTGACCACGCGCCAAGCACTGCGTTGGCCAGTGATGCGGGCGGCGCAGGCCGCTTGGCCGAAAGGCAACGCCGTGGTCAGCTTAGACCCGGGGATTCAGGCGCGACTCGATAAGCTGTTGGCGAGCGATAATGCCGCCGGTCTCGATACTCGAGCGCTACTCGTGGCCTATCGGGGCCGGGTGGTGGCCGAGTCCTATAGCGCGGGTGTCGATCAACACACGCCGCTGCTGGGCTGGTCGATGACCAAGAGCGTCAATGCGCTGGTGCTCGGTCATCTGGTGATGGTCGGTAAGGTTAATGTTGCTGAAACCGATCTGTTTCCAAGTTGGCATAAGGATATTCGGGCCGATATCAGTATTCGCGATCTGTTGCAGATGACCGATGGACTGGATTATCAGGAAGATTACGATCCGGGTGATACGGCAGTGCGGATGATGTTTCAGGAACCCGATGCGGCCGACTATATGCTCAAACGGCCGCAACTTCGGGCCCCGGGGCGGCACTTTAACTATTCTTCGGGCTCGGCCAATCTGCTGAGCCGGATTATTCAGGACCGCATCGGCGGCGATGAGCAGGCCGATCTGAACTATCTGGTGGACGAGTTCTTGCGCCCACTGGGTCTGACCAGCGCCGTCTTCGAGATGGACGCCTCCGGTCAACTAATGGGCAGCTCCTATCTTTATGCGACCGCACGCGATTGGGCCAAGGTCGGCCAATTGATGTTAAACGGGGGCGAGATTAATGGCATCCGGCTGGTCAGCGAGCAATGGGTCGTCGACTCGCTACAACCCAACGACTCCGACAATGAACAGGCGTACGGTTACCAATGGTGGCTGAACAGCGGCGATAGCCAATTGCGTTGGCCAGACTTGCCCGCCAATAGCTTCGCAGCGAGAGGAAATCGAGAGCAGCGGGTGATGGTCTTGCCAGATGCCGACCTGGTCCTTGTTCGACTTGGCTGGTCCGAAGGTGATTATCCTGATAATGAAAATTTCAAGCAGATACTCGACTGGTTTAACTGACCCAATGTGCCCTCAGATGAGGGCTTTTTCCACCATTGGCCAGACTATTGAGTATTCACAGCGAGGGCGGAATAGAGTTTAGGATTTCCAGGGCGGTATTTAGGCGCTCAAGTGGCGTGCGCTGTTCGAGAATAAACTGCATCGCGTCGCCATCCATCTGCAAAACGCTAAAGAGTTCGAAACTAAAAGCCTCGACCGATTTTTGCTGCCACGTTGCAGACGCCAGTTCGCCGGACAGCTCGGGCATATGCGCCGTGAGCGCGATCAGGCGGTGCAGCACCTTGTCTTGCAGTTGACGAGCGGCGCTGAGGTTCTCATCAGTCATCGGTAAATCGGGATACTCTTCACATTCATAGATCATAAAGGGAAGACTCTGTTTGGCTTCCAGTAGGCGATAACGTTGTTGAATATTCACCTGGATCATCAGTCGACCGTCGTCTAGCGTTTCATCGAGCTGACAGGGGCCTGCCGCAACAATGGTCACCGGTTTGTAGGTTGCCTGGTTCGATTGCAGGACCATCAGCCTATCCTGATCGGGTTTTGACGGGCGCAAGAGCTTCTCGACATGGCAGACCGCCAGCGGCGTTTGGCTATCCAGGCAGAACTGAATCATATCGCGATAGCGGGGTTCAAAGACGTGCAGCGGATAGCGGGTACCTGGAAAGGTGACGCAATTGGGAATTGGGAAGAGGGCAATCTCGGTCATAGTGCATCCGTATTGACGAGTTTTCGCATGGTACCACACAGTGGCGCTAAAGCGCGCCTTGCAACCCTGTGCCATAGTCCAGCGCAGCGCCGATTTAAGGCCAACCACGCCGCCCCATTTGCGGGCACGGTGTCGAACTAATCATTCAGAGCGTCGGCCTCTTGATCATAAACTGCCGATGCTAGAGCGAACCAAACTGGAAGCTGATAAAGAAGCCCGGGCTGGACAGGTCGTTTGCGCCGAGGCCAATGATGCCTGGATCGCTGGTCTGGCGAAACGAAGCGCCGAGGCCAATGGCCATAAAGTCGGTGACATTGACACTGACCTGGGTCGTCAGCTCGCTGACCAAAAAGGTACCGTCGGAATTGGCACCGTCCAGATTCACCATCGTCACCCCGCCAGCACCCAACAGCAACTGAGTGTCGACATGCGCCAAGGCTTCTGGGTTATAGGTGTAGCCGAGTATTAGGCCGCCGTAACTCATCTCCAATCGTTCATCGATGTCCCAATCCAATTCGTTTGCCAGGCTATAGATGCCCCCGCCGAGCGCAATGGAATGCCTGCCGGTGGTGAAGGTGGCGCCGCCGGATGCGCCTATCTCAAAGGTCTGTTCATTTTGAATTTGGCCGGATTTAAACATCGGTCCGCCATAGCCGCCCACTCGGGCGTTGTCCAAATCGATCAGCGTGTCCTTAGCCGATGCGCTCGTGGTGAGCGCGCTGCTGGCCAGCCATACTATCAGCGCAAGCCATTTAATTGTCGGATGTGCCATGCCAAAACGTCCTGTGTATAAATGAGTCTAAAACTCTAGCCACCTAAGGTGAACTCGAGCTGAATGGTTTAATGGTTATTGGATATCATAGCCTGCAGTAATGGCCGGCGTCGCTGCCTATGCCTGTGGCGATGGTCACGACTTCGCCGATAATTTGTGGTGGCTGTTCATAGCGCTCAATCCGCTTTTTGGGTGATGGTATCCAAGGCCGACTCCAGTTGTGCGAGCTGCTTTTCGAGATCATCGATCTTGCGCCGGGTCTTTTCGAGAATCAATTGTTGAGTATCAAATTCTTCGCGACTGACGACATCCAATTTCGCCAGCTGGCTGTGTACCAAGCTGCGCACATTGTGGCGGATTTCTTGGCTGGTTTGCTTGCCGTGCGCAAAGAGGTCATTGATCTGGTCACTGATTAAATCGAGCACGGCGTCGGGAGTTTTCACGGTTTAAACCTCGTTTAGTTATCAAAAAAGGGCGTGGTCCAAAAGTGGGCCATTCTAGTTCTTATCATCGCACCAATCAGGTGCGGTGAGCTATTTTGGTGCGCGATGAAAAGCTGTTAATTTCACAAACTAACCTAAGTTGTTGATTTTTATGTATTTTAAATGTTGGCACAACCTTCGCATTGTAAAGGATATAACTGCACACAGCATCACAAACCCTGCTGGGGTTTGCTTGCTAGGTGCCCATAGCGGCGAGCACCGAGGCCACAATTTAAACCTTGGGACTGCCAAAACGAAATGCTCGACCAGGCCGTCTCTGTTATAGAACACAAAACTATAGCAGAGACAGCTTAACGACGCATTGGATCGAACTACGTGGAGCGAAAGCCATGAAATTAGTGTCCGCCATTATCAAGCCCTTCAAACTGGACGATGTCCGTGAAGCGCTATCAGAAATAGGTGTCCAGGGTATTACCGTGACCGAAGTCAAGGGCTTTGGTCGTCAGAAAGGCCATACCGAATTGTATCGGGGTGCTGAATATGTAGTCGACTTCTTGCCCAAGGTAAAGGTCGACGTTGCCATCGGTGACGACCTGGTTGAGCAGGCTATTGAAGCCATCAGCAAGGCCGCCAATACCGGCAAGATCGGCGACGGCAAAATATTTGTCCTGCCCCTAGAGCAAGCTATTCGCATTCGTACCGGTGAGACCGGTAACGAAGCCATTTAATTCAACGGACCTAGACCGGAGAGCAATATGACAGAAGTATTCGAACTACAATATGCCTTGGACACCTTTTATTTCTTGGTGTGTGGCGCCCTAGTGATGTGGATGGCGGCCGGCTTTTCCATGTTAGAAGCGGGCCTGGTGCGCGGTAAAAACACCACTGAAATCCTCACCAAAAACATCGCCCTATATGCCATCGCCTGTGTCATGTACATGGTCTGCGGCTATGCGATTATGTACCCAGAGTTGGGTTCAACCTTTTTGGTCGGCATTGGCGGCAACGGCGTTGAAGGCGGTGACACCTATGCACCGTCCGCTGACTTCTTTTTCCAGGTGGTCTTTGTTGCTACGGCCATGTCAATCGTCTCCGGTGCCGTCGCTGAGCGCATGAAGCTCTGGGTATTCTTGGCCTTTGCCGTTGCCATGACCGCATTCATTTATCCAATGGAAGGCCGTTGGACTTGGGGCGGCGAATCCGTCTTCGGTATGTACAGTCTTAGCATGGTCGACTTTGCCGGTTCGGGCATCGTCCATATGGCTGGTGCTGCCGCCGCCTTGGCGGGTGTTCTCTTACTCGGCGCGCGTAAAGGCAAGTACGGTAAGAACGGTGAAATCAACGCTATTCCCGGTGCCAACCTACCGATGGCGACCCTGGGTACCTTCATCCTCTGGATGGGTTGGTTCGGTTTTAACGGTGGTTCAGTGCTGCAGACGTCTACGGTTGATACAGCCAACGCGGTTGCTGTTGTATTTCTGAATACCAATGCGGCGGCTGCCGGTGGTGCGATTGCCGCCATGGTGTTAGCGCGCATCCTGTTTAAGAAAGCAGACCTTACCATGATCCTCAACGGTGCCTTAGCCGGCCTGGTGACTATCACGGCCGGTCCTGATACACCCACACCACTGCTGGCGACCCTGTTCGGTGCCCTGGGCGGTATTGTCGTGGTGTTTAGTATCTTGGCCTTCGACAAGATTAAGATCGACGATCCAGTCGGTGCCATCTCTGTGCACGGTGTCTGTGGTTTGCTCGGTCTAGTATTGGTACCGATCACCAATGCTGATGCGACTCTAATGGGTCAGTTGGGCGGCGCAGCCACCATCTTTGTCTGGGTCTTCGGCGCTTCGTTGATCGTTTGGGCCATCTTGAAAGCCGCTATGGGCATTCGAGTGACCGAAGAAGAAGAATACGATGGCGTTGATGTCTCCGAATGTGGCCTAGAAGCCTACCCGGAATTCACCAAGGGCTAAGTACTATTAATTAATGACCAACGTCGGTGGGTTCAGTCCGCTGTATCAAAAAGGGCACCTTAGGTGCCCTTTTTTTGTGTCCGGCCCGGACAACAGTTGACCCCGCTGTAATCCCCTGCGACCCTAGAACTTAGGCGCCGCGTCGGCCAACCCGAAACGCGACTTCAGTCGTATGGACTAATGTCGCATTGTTAAAATTCTGTTAGTTTTCACAATAGGACTATCATAGCCACCATAGAATAATAAAAGGGGACAGCATGAATTCCGATCTTTTTCCGGTACCGGTATCCGCGCTCAGCACAACCAAGGTCACTAATGAGCAGTACCTTGAGATGTATCAGCAATCCGTCGACGACAATGAGGGCTTTTGGCGTGAGCAGGGCAAGCGACTCCACTGGTCAACGCCCTATACGGACGTAAAGGATGTTAGCTTCGATAAGACCAACCATCGCATCCGCTGGTATGGTGATGGTGAACTCAATGTTGCCTATAACTGTATCGATCGACACCTAGCCACTCGCGGCGAGCAAACGGCGATCATCTTCGAAGGCGATGAGCCCGGTGATGATGCCCATATCAGTTATAACGAGTTACACGCCAACGTCAGCCGAATGGCCAATGTCCTGAAGTCGTTGGGCGGTAAAAAAGGTGACCGGATCACCATCTACATGCCGATGATCCCAGAGGCGGCCTATGCCATGTTGGCCTGCGCGCGTATTGGTGCCATTCATTCGGTGGTGTTTGGCGGATTTTCACCTGAAGCGCTGGCCGGGCGCATCGAAGGCTGCGATTCGAATATAGTGATCACCGCCGACGAAGGCCTGCGTGGTGCCAAAGCGGTGGCCCTGAAGAACAATGTCGATCAGGCGTTGGAACAGCCCGGCACCGAATGCGTCCAGCACGTTCTAGTGGTGCGCCGCACCGGAGGCACCATCGGTTGGCACGATGGTCGGGATATCTGGTACCACGATCGTATGGATCAGGTGCCCATGGAGTGCCCCTGCGAGCCGATGAATGCCGAAGATCCGCTCTTTATTCTTTACACCTCCGGTTCAACCGGAAAACCCAAGGGCGTCTTGCATACCACCGGAGGCTATCTGGTCTACGCGTCGATGACTCACGAATATGTTTTCGACTATCAGGACGGCGACGTCTACTGGTGTACCGCGGACGTCGGCTGGGTCACCGGCCACAGCTATATTGTTTACGGACCGTTGGCCAACGGTGCCACGACCCTGATGTTCGAGGGCGTACCCTCCTATCCAACGGCGCAGCGCTTTGCCCAGGTGGTCGACAAGCACCAGGTCAACATTCTCTATACCGCGCCCACCGCGATTCGTTCGCTGATGGCCACCGGTGACATGGCGACCCAAGGTGCCGATCTGTCATCACTGCGCTTGCTCGGATCGGTCGGTGAACCGATTAATCCGGAGGCCTGGCATTGGTACTATAAGGCGTTCGGCAGCAGCAAGTGCCCGATTGTCGACACCTGGTGGCAAACCGAGACCGGTGGCATCCTGATTACCCCATTGCCGGGTGCTACGGCGCTGAAACCAGGCTCGGCGACGCGACCCTTTTTCGGTATTCAACCAGCATTAGTCGATAATGTTGGCCGCGAACTCGAGGGTGCGGTCGAGGGTAACCTGGTAATTACCGATAGCTGGCCGGGCCAGATGCGCTCGGTCTTTGGCGATCACGAACGGTTTATTGAAACCTATTTCAGCACCTACCCAGGCACCTACTTCACCGGTGATGGCGCGCGTCGGGATGAAGACGGTTACTACTGGATTACCGGTCGAGTCGACGACGTTCTCAACGTCTCCGGACACCGCTTGGGCACCGCTGAAATTGAAAGCGCTTTAGTAGCCCATCCTGCGATATCGGAAGCCGCCGTGGTTGGTTATCCGCATGATATCAAAGGGCAGGGCATCTATGTCTATGTCAGTCCAATGGCGGGCATTGTGCCCAGCGATGCGCTCACAGCTGAATTGAAGGCCTGGTTGCGTAAGGAAATTGGTCCGATTGCGACGCCCGATGTCATTCAATGGGCCGAGGGCTTGCCGAAAACCCGTTCGGGTAAAATTATGCGCCGGATCTTGCGTAAAATTGCCGCGCACGAATACGACACCTTGGGGGACACCTCTACGCTGGCCGATCCGTCCGTGGTCGATGTCTTGATTGAGGACAATAAAAAGCAATAGCCCCAGGACCGGCGATCGGCTGCCCGACTGGGTCGACCTTAACCTGAGAGTAAATAGAAAGCGGGCCTTGGCCCGCTTTTTTTTGCCCGAGCTTGGCCCTGGCGAGAAGCTTGCAGCCTAAAGCCGCTATGTGCTTCAATAAACGCTAAATATCACAGGGTTGTAACATGTCAAAATCACTGGCCGATCAGTTTTTGAAACTGGGCCTGGCGGACAAGAAACAAGTTCAAAAAGACAAGAACGAGAAGCGTAAAAACGATAAGGTCAATCGCAAGAACCGGGTTGAGACCGATGACGGTGAGTCCAAACAGGCGGTCGAGCAGGCGCGTTTGGCCAAGGTGGCCAAAGATCGCCAGCTGAATCTTGAGCGGCAACAAAAAGCGCAGGAAAAGTCCTTGGTGGCGCAGGTTAAACAGATCATCGAGACGACCCGAATCCACCTCGATGACGGTGATGTAAAGTTCAACTTTGCCGATCGATTCGACAATAAGATAAAATCGATCTACGTCAGCGCACAGATCCAGGTCGATTTAGCCCGCGGTAAGTTGGCCATTGCGACTTTCGAGAACCGCTTCTTCGTAGTGCCTCAGGCGGTCGCGGCGAAAATAATGGAGCGCAGTACCACCAGCATCCTATTTCTAGCCGACCCCCAAGCAGCGCAACCTGACGATGACGATCCCTATAAAGACTATGTCATCCCCGACGATCTAATGTGGTAAGCGACTATGAGTAAGGTTAAAGGATTCACCAGTCGCATTGTGCATCATGACCGCCTGCAAGGCTTTGCCGACGGCCCGGTGCATGCTCCGATCTATAATAGCGTACCCTATTCATACGCCACTACGGAAGGACTGGTAGAGGTTTTTCAGGGTCGGGCCAGCGGCCATGCTTATGCCCGGCAGTCAACGCCGACCACCGATTCATTGCAGTCCTTGATCAGTGAGGCCGAGCAGGGCATCGCCACCTTGGTCTTTGCGACCGGTATGGCAGCGATCAGCGGCACCTTGCTGGCCCTGCTGCAGCGCGGCGACCACATGATTGCCAGTCGATTTCTGTTTGGCAACACGCACAGCTTGCTGAGCACATTGGCAAACTTCGGCATCGAGGTGACCCTGGTTGACGCGACCGACTGCGCCCATGTCCGCGCCGCCCAGCAAGGCAACACGCGCCTGGTGTTTGTCGAGACCATTGCCAATCCGGGCACTCAGATTGCCAGTTTGGACGAAATCGGCCAGTGGTGTGCGCAGCAAAACGTACTCTTTATGGTCGACAATACCATTACCTCGCCTTACCTCTTTAATCCGAAAAGCGTTCAAGCCGGGTTGGTGATCAACAGTCTGTCAAAATACTTTGGCGGTCATGGCACGGTCTTAGGCGGCGCCATAACCGATACCGGTCTCTTTGACTGGTCCCATTACCCCAATATCTTCCCTGCCTATCAGCAGGGTGATGCCCACAAATGGGGCCTTACCCAAATCAAGAAAAAGGCCTTGCGTGATATGGGGGGTACCCTGAGTTCCGATGGTGCCTATCAACTGGCGGTGGGGGCCGAAACCATAGCGCTGCGCATGGATCGTCAATGCGCCAATGCCGCGGCTCTGGCCAACCTGTTGGCGCAGCATGAAAAAGTCGAGGCGGTATACTACCCCGGCTTGGCATCCCATCCGCAACATGACCGAGCGCGGCGTTGGTTTCGTTCATTCGGGGCCATCCTAAGCTTTGATCTAAAAGCCCCCTATGACTGTGCGGCCTTACTCGATGATATGGCATTGGTTATTAACGCGACCCATTTGGGCGATAACCGGACCCTGGCCTTACCCATGGCCAGCACCATTTTTTATGAAATGGGACCCGAAAATAGGGCCGCGCTCGGCATTGGTGACCGGATGATTCGATGCTCGGTCGGGATTGAAGACCCAGAGGATATATTGTCCTGTTTTGCTGAGGCATTGGCCCGATTGACGCCCTAGGTCAACTCGAATTGACGCTCCGAAGGTGACAGCTAGCGTTTAAGAGGCCACAATTAAAGTAGCTTCCGACAACCGAAGGTATCCCTTATGAGTGTCATTTTGCGCTTCATCATAGTATGGTCGACTTTGCTGGGCGGTGCCGCTTATGGTACCGAGTCTGGAAATCTACTAGAGGCTTTTAACGCCGTAAATTTGGAAAATCCAAGTTACGCGTTCGATGAATGGAGCGGCACGGGTGACGTGAATTCGGAAGAATTTAAAGTCTATTATGCTGAGTATTTCCAAACTTACGTAGATCTCGCTGCAAAACTGTCTATCCGGGCCATAGCTTGCGCGAATGGCGATTTGGACATGGCACCAGACTACCAACCTATGACCGACGTTACTGCGGTCTACACCCTAACTGGTGAGTGGGTGACTCAGGCACAAACCCAGCTGAGCCTGTGGCGGAACTTTAATGATCAAGATGCGCGAGTCAGTTTGGACACCCTGGTGCCGAAGCTGACCATATCCTTTAGTCGGATGTTATTCGAGCTGTCTAGTTGTTCAGGTTATTTGTATGGAGAACTGGTGAACTAATAGGAGTCGCTCGTGGATCGAATACTGATAGTTGATGACCACCCATTGTTTCGAGATGCCCTGAAACTGTCACTAACCCAAAAACCGTCAGTTTTGGCCTTGTCAGACAGCGGTCAGGTGGGCTTTGCCGCGTCGCTTGAAGAGGCCCTTGCCATCCTCGGTGACAATGGGAACGTCGACCTGGTGCTGCTCGACCTGCATTTGCCCGGCAACGACGGTTTTTTAGGTCTATTGGAATTGAGAAAAGCCTATCCGACCATTGCGGTCCTGGTGATCTCTGGCAACGACGACCCCTCAGTTATTGGCAAGGCACGTGCCTGTGGTGCGGCCGGTTTTCTGTCGAAATCCATGGCGGCCGATTCGATCTTACAGGCGGTAAAGGGTGTGCTCTTGGGCGAGGAGTTTTGGCCCCAAGGCGAACACAGTATCGAAGTGGATTCTGAATTGTCTGACATTGCTCGGCGGATTAATCAGCTTACCGATCAGCAGCTGCGCGTGCTGCGGCATTTGCAGATTGGCCGGCTCAATAAGCAGGTTGCCTATGATCTGGAAATATCCGAAGCGACCGTCAAGGCGCATGTCACGGCCATATTCCGCAAACTCAATGTACTCAACCGCACTCAGGCGGTGATCTTAGCCAATCGACTGCATGTCGATCCGGCTGTAGCGATTTAATACTCCCCACCTTACCCAGGGCAACACGCTTGCCCAACCCTGGTCGCAAATAGCCTCATATAGGCAGGCCTGCTAGCTGCGGTGATGGTTTAGGCCAGCTTACTCTTGATCAGGGCCCGCAACGCAATTGGCTTAACCGGTTTGGCCAGAAAGCCCATGCCCCGCTGCGCGGCCTCGACCTTAATCTGAGGCTCGGCATGAGCCGTGACTAGGATGCTTGGTACCGAACCTTGCCAGCGTTGTTCTAGCTTTGTAAGCAGCATAAACCCGGTGAGGTGTTCGCCCAGATGGTAATCGATGATCAACAGGTCGGGCATCGGTTTTTCCAACGCTTCGACGTCTGTCGTGGCGAAATCTGCCGCACAACCCCAGCCCATCAGCAGCGTAATCAGCGCATCGGCGTTTTGAGCATCATTATCGATGATTAGCACCCGAAAATTGAGCGCTGCAGCGTTCCGTTCCTTGCCCTGTTTGTCGCGCCCTTGCCAGGCTGGCGGTGAGTCAGTTAAGGGCACCAAAACGCTAAAGCAGGACCCCCGAGCCGGTTTGGAGGCAAGATCGATTGGGTGACTGAGATGCTGCCCGAGTCGGCTGACCACACTCAGACCCAGGCCAACGCCCTGGGCTTCTTGTCGATGTTGATCGAGGCGGTTGAAATCGAAAAAAATACGTTCGAAATCGCGTGCCTCAATACCCAGGCCGGTATCCCAAATCTGAATCAATAGGTCTACCCCACGTTTACGCGCGGTGACCATGACGCCGCCGTCACGGGTATATTTAATGGCATTCGAGACCAGATTTTGTATGATTCGGCGCAGGGCCCGACCTTCACTGGCGACAAAATGGCCGGTGGGTCGAATCCACAGGCGGAGTTTCTTCTCGGCGGCCAGGGCGGTAAATTCATCATCGATCGACTGAAATAAAAGCTGTAACTCAACGGTTTCCAATAAGGGCTTATGCAGGCTACCGTCCAATTTGGCGATTTCCAGGAGCGTCGAAATCAGTTCCTCGGACGTCCGCAGTGAGCTTTCGAGTTTCGGCAAGATGGGTTCATTGGGCCATTTTTCCAACAGCGCAGTGTTATAGAGTCGGGCGGCGTTCAGGGGCTGTAAGATATCGTGACTGGCCAAGGCCAAAAATCGGGTTTTGCTGTCATTAGCCAATTCCGCCTCGGTTTTGGCCTCCATAAGCATCGATTCAGCCCGCTGGCGCTCTTGGATTTCTGCCCGCAGCTCGTTATTGATATTACGAACCTCTTCGGTGCGCTGCTCAACCCGACGTTCGAGAGTGTTCTTCGCGTCTTTTAAGGCTTCCTGGGCTTTGACGAAATCGGTGATGTCATTAAAGGTAGTGACGAAACCGCCCCCCGGCAAAGGATTGCCGCGAATCTCGGTGACCCGACCGTTGCTGCGCATGCGGATAAAGCGATGCGCCGTGGCTAAGCGCAGGTGATTGAGGCGGCGCTGAACCAAATCCTCGATGTCACCCGGGCCACATTCGCCCTTCAGGGCGTTGTAGCGCACCAGCTCTTCGATCGAGACACCGACTCTAATGGTCTCCTTGGGATAGGGGTACATCTCCAAATACATCCGGTTCCAGGCCACCAGTCGGAGGTCCCGATCGATCACCGAGACGCCATGATCGAGATGCTCTAGGGTCGATGACATAACCCGTTGGTTGAACTGGATCGCCTGGGTGGTTTCATCGAAAAAGGTCACCACGTCTTCCAGATGCAACTCGCGTCCGGCCAAAGCGGAATGCATCATCGCGCGAGCCGAGCTGGCGCCGATAACGCCCGATAGGGTGCGCTCGAAATAGCGGATAAAGTCAGGCGTGGGAGTATCGTTGGCGAGGATGCGAAAATGGTGCACTCGCTCATAATCACTGATCCAGCGCCGGGTTTGACCGACCCCGGCGAAACGCTCCAGCATGGATACCAGCTCGCCAGCTTTTACCAGGGGATTTTTGTGGTTTAGGTCGGAGCGCAGGAGTTGTTCATCTAGCTGGACAAAGGCCGAAGCCTGGAGACGATCTGCCAGTGTCGTGGTGGCCGTTTTGGAGAAGTAAATGAGACCGGCAATGTTAGCGATCAAACTGAAAAATACGCCATGACTTAGAGCATCGGTAAAGGTGAAGCCGAACAAAAACTCCGGCCGCAGCCAGCTGATCTGCCAAGGGCCTGCGCTAAGCAGCTCGGGCGAGACAAAGCCCGCCTCGCTGAGCATCGGAACTAATAGCGTCCAGCTCCAGACCAGACTGCCCAGTGACATGCCGGCATAAGCACCGCGCACATGCGCGGTGCGCCAGTACAGACCGGCAATCAACGATGGCAGCAGTTGTACCATCAGCGAAAAAGCCAGTAGTCCGATCACCGATAGGGCCTCGGTATCGCCGAAACTGAGGTTATAGAGCCAGGCGGCTAGGATAACGGTCACCACCACCAGACGTCGAATAATGAGCAGCCAAGGACCGACATTGGCGCGATCTGCAGACAACCGCTTCTTAATAAGGAAGGGCAATACGGCGTCGTTGCTGAGCATGGTTGAGAGGGTGATGGTGGTGATCACAATCATCGCCATCGAGGCCGAGAAGCCTCCGATAAAGACCAACAGGGTTAGCCAGACTTGGCCACCGGCCTGAGGCAACAGCAAAACAAAGGTGTCGGCATCAATCTGACTGTCTTGAAACAGCCGCAATCCTGCCGACGCGATCGGCAGCACCACGAGACTGATCAGGATTAGGTAGACCGGGAACACCCAGCGAGCTGTTTTTAAATGGTCTTGGTGGATATTTTCCACGACCATAACATGAAATTGACGTGGCAGGATGAGGATGGCGCCAGCGGCTAATAGCAGCTGGGTTAAGAAGCTGAGCGAAAACCCAGGCCAGATAAAGGTTTGGGTGGCGACCAGTTCGCTGGCAAACTCCCGGGGTCCACTGTAAAACACGAAAATAACATACAGCGCCAGGCAGACGAGGGCCGTCAGCTTGACCAATGATTCAAAGGCAATGGTCAGCATCATGCCGTGGTGATGTTTTGACACGTCTACCTGGCGAGTACCAAAGAGAGTCGCAAAGCCAATCATCGAGATTGCTACAAAGAACGAGGTTTTCGAGGCGGTAAAGGGTAGCTCGGCGGCGCGGAAGGATAGAACCTGGATCGAGTTTGTCACCGCCTTCAGTTGCAATGCGATATAGGGCACCCCAGCCAGGGTGCAGATCAGCGTGGCCAGTAGGGCGACGCCGCGGCTTTTGCTGTAGCGCGATGACAGGAAGTCGGCAATGGACGTTGTGTTTTGCCGTTTCCCGACGCGGATCATTTTCTGAATCAAACTCTGGCCAAAGACAAACACCAGCAGGGGGCCAAGATAGATCGCCACGAACGACCAGCCGGCGGTGGCGGCGGTGCCAACCGCACCATAAAAGGTCCAGCTGGTGCAATAGACCGAGAGGCTCAAGGCATAGATAAAGTGGTTGTAACGGCGCGTGGCCTGTTGCCCGCGGCCTGAGTCGCCAAACAGGGCAATGCCGAAGAGACAGACAAAGTAGAGGACAGCAAAGCTGAGCAGGACCCATGGGTTCATAGTTGGCCTGAGATCTTATAGTCGGTTGGCTACGTATATAGTAAGCGTGAGAACGGCACAGCCGGTTGGGCTGCGACCCCGTGAATATCGACCCTGAGCCCCGTCAAAAGGGGTGCAGAGGCGGGATGGGAGTGATCTTTTATCCGCTGCTGTGCAAGATTCTTGTTACACTAACAGGCTTTCAATTCTGGTTGCAATCACTATGACTCTACCGACCAATCACCCCGATGTGAAAACGGGCAAAATCGGCCTATTACTGGTTAACTTAGGAACACCTGATGATCCCAGTACGTCCAGCGTCAGGCGCTATTTAAAGGAGTTCCTGTCCGATCGCCGGGTGGTGAACATTCCGCGTCTCATTTGGCTGCCGATCTTGCACGGCATCATCCTCAACACTCGACCGAAGCGTTCCGCTGCGGCCTACAAGAAAATCTGGCGTGAGGACGATAACGAATCGCCGCTGCGCTATTTTACCGCTCAGCAGTCCCACCAAATGGCCCTGAAATGGCCCGACCTAGTGGTCGATTATGCCATGCGCTATGGTAACCCCAGTCTCTCGGAAAAGATGGCTGCGATGACCAAGCAAGGCTGCGACCGAATTTTGGTGGTACCGCTTTATCCGCAATACTCGGCAGCAACCAACGCTTCGGTGAGCGATGCGGTGTTTGATTATCTTAAGGCCCAAATGTGGCAGCCAACGATTCGAATCGCCCATCCCTGGTATCGTCATCCCGCCTATATTGGTGCCTTGGCGGCCCAAGTCCAAGCGCACTTGGCCACTGTGACCGACGAGCCCGACAAGATTTTACTGTCGTTTCACGGTTTGCCGAAAGAATCTTTGCCCAAAGGCGACCCCTACTATTGCCATTGCCAAGTCACTGGGCGCCTGTTGGCCGAGGCCTTGGGTTGGCCGACTGATCGGGTATTGATCAGTTTTCAAAGTCGCTTCGGCCCCGCCAAGTGGCTGCAACCCTATACCTCGGACACCTTTGAGGCGTTACCGGCACAAGGCGTGAAAAATTTGCTGGTGCTGACGCCCGGCTTTGCCACCGACTGCCTGGAAACCCTGGAAGAGATTGGTATGGAAGGGGTTGAAACCTTTAAAGAGGCCGGTGGCGAACACTGCACTCTCTTGCCTTGCCTTAACGACAGCGAGCTGGGCATGGCAATGCTGGAAGCGGTTTTGACCGATGAACTGGCTGGCTGGTATACCCCTGAACAAGGCTTATAGGCCTACCCGAGCTCTGTCGACGGCTATAACGGTCGCTCGATAGAGCTGTTTTAGACGCAGAGTCGACTCTAGGCAATGCGCACGACAGTAGAGATTTACGCATAGATTATAGACGTATTGGTGTGGATGCTTTGATAGGAGGAGAAAACAATGGTATCCAGCGAAAGGCTCACTGGACCGACACAAACAGCTGACTGGTTCTTTTTGTTTTTATGGAACCAGGAATAAAAACAGCGCCCTTATTTTTGTTTTTTGATAGGCGCTTATTGTTCTTACATCCACCCTGTTATTGTTTTTGTTGGCGGGTGGCATCTATTCGTTCTGATTATAATATAGCATTCTGTGTGCCATGTTATTAAAGCTCTTTAAAATCAACAGCTTAATGTATATAGGCTGTTTTTTGTACAGAAAGTGTCAGGCTCGGCCAAACTCATCGTGGCATTCGGTAACACTTATGTTCAAAAGGTAACACTTGTGCCCATTGGCTGCTTAGGCTGCGATCCAGTGTTAAACAAAAGCCGAATTAATACTATGCACTGCCAAACTGACGCCTGATAATGTTCCCAATCGCAGTAAATTTCAGAGGATGTGTCCTATGTTTGGCTGGTTAACGAAAACAAAAGTACCGAAGGTTCCACAATATGAATGGACTGAGTATAAGGGTTACCGCATTTGTGCGGCGCCCAAAGCTGAGGGATCTCAGTATCGCGTCAGTGGAATTATCGAAAAGGATGGCGAGATACTGCAAAGCCATACCTTTGTTCGGGCCGATATAATGCCGAGCGAAGCCGAAGCATCGACCATCAGCCTGAGCAAAGCTCGCCTGATGGTCGATCAGCTGGGCGATAAGGTATTTGCTGAGTAGCGAGTCCGGACCGCCAGAGACAAACCCGAGCGTTCGATCGGGTGTGTGCTAGCGAACTGGCCCGGGTTAAACCGCCTTGGTCGGCCGCGAGCCGGCCTAATTAAGGGTATCGTCTGCGCTTGGCGAGAACAAACGTTGGACGTCGTCAGCCCCGAAAATATAGCGCTCATGGCAAAACTGACAATCTATATCAATATGGCCCAGTTCCTCAATCAGGGCCAATGCCTCTGGGGCGCCCAATGTGATGATGGCATTGCCCGATCGATCGGCACTGCAGGTGCATTCAAATTCTAGCGGCCGCGGCGGATAGAGCCGCACAGGCTCCTCATGAAACAGGCGATGCAGCACCGTCTCGGCTTCAAGGCCAAAGATCTCCTCCGGCTTTAGGGTGCTAGCCAAGATAACCAGGCGTGACCAGCTGTCATCGTCCTCATCGTCGCCACCGGTCAAACTGCTCTCGCTGGCCGACTGCGGCATCGCCTGTAGCATAAGGCCGCCGGCCTTATGCTGATCGGCAAACAACCAAATGCGCGTGCGGATCTGTTCGGAGCGTTGAAAATAACCCTCCAGCACTTGGGCCAAACCCAGGTCTGAGTCGTTAATTTCCACCACGCCCTGGTAGCGATGGCCCTGTTTTGGCTCAATGGTGATCGCCATCTGACCCTCGCCGAGAATCGGGCCCCGGTCATCAAAGTCATCATTATATTGGGCCAATGCCCGCAAGGCGCGATTATCTCGGCATTCGGCCATCAGTGAGCGCACCTGACCGGAGCCGCGCACTTGCAATGACAGGGTGCCCTCAAATTTAATGGTATCGCTGAGCATCGCAGCGGCGGCCATAAATTCGCCGAGTAGCGGTTGAATCGCGGCCGGATAATGATGCTTGCTGAGTACCTCGGAGACTGAACGATCCAGTTGAGTCAGTTCCCCTCGGACAGCGGAGTCTGCAAATAAAAAACGCGTGGTGTTATCGAGTACAGTCATGATTAAGGCCTGGCTAAGAATCGTTCATATTGGATTTCACGCGGATCAGGTCGCGCCGCTCTTTCTTGTTTGGGCGGTGATCGGGGGCGTGCGAGGTCAGGTTCATCGTTTTTCGCTGTTCAGCGTTTTCTTGCCGTTTGACCACCGAGGCGTCGGTTTCCAAGTACATGGCGTGGGCTTCGGGTGCGCCGCGACGATGACCGTGGACTTGGGTCACGACAATGGTCTTTTCCTCTGAGCCGATTTGTAAGCGCAAGATGGCGCCCATCTCCACACTCCGGCTGGGCTTGGCCCGGGCCTTGTTATAGTGCACCTTATTGCTTTCAACAGCGGCTTTGGCCTGGACCCGGGTTTTAAAAAACCGCGCAGCCCAAAGCCACTTGTCGAGCCGGATGTCATCCTTCGCTTCAGTTTTGGCGCTCACGCATTGGGCTCCTGAATAATATTAAATGCCGGTTCGGACTCCGGATAAGGGGTACCAGCAGGGTCGGTGCTGGGTCTGTCCCTGATTGTCGTTTAAAGTGTCTACCGAGCGGCAATCAAGATGCGGTCGTTGCCGTCAATATGCAAGGTCCGGCCACCAATTAACTCGATTATTGCCGCTTACGGTCGGGTAAGCAAGGCACCCGACGTGTTAGAATCGCGGGCTCTAGCGCACTCTGTTAAGGCCCAACATGATCTCACCGCAAGCCACCTCGGCGCCGCAATTGCCCCTAACCCCAGTGCAAGTTAGCGCCCTGTATCAACTGGCTCGTGTGGCTGGTGATGCTATATTGACTATTTATCGTGACGAGCGTCTCTGGCAACAGGTGGCCAAGGCGGATAACAGCCCAGTCACCGCGGCTGATATCCGCTCCTCAGAGATCCTGGTTGCCGGCTTGGGCGCTATAGTCGACTGTCCAGTGGTGTCGGAGGAGGCCTTGCCAGACTATCAAATGCGCAAAGATTGGTCGCTCTATTGGTTGATCGACCCGATGGACGGTACCCGAGAATTTCTGCACCGATCTGATGAGTTTGTTATCAATATCGCCCTGATGTCGCACCAGCAGCCCGTATTTGGCCTACTCTATCGGCCAACCTCGGGCCTGGCATGGTGGGGCGGTGAGGGCATCGGTGCTTTTTCGGGTTCGCCTGAGGCGCAGGCACCGCTGCCGACCGCCCGTGTCACCAAGCGATTGGTCGCCTTGGGGTCGCGGCGTTCGAGCTGGGCGGGTGCTTGGCGCGAACATCTAACCGACGCCGGATATCGGGTCGAGACCGAATCTCTGGGCAGTGCACTGAAGTTTGCCCGATTGGCCGAAGGTGGCGCGGACCTCTATCCCCGCTTGGGTCTGACCTGTGAATGGGATACAGCCGCGCCCCAAGCGATACTGGCGCAAACCGGGGGTGCCATTGTGCAATGGAACGGCGAGCCATTGGTCTACGGTAAAGACGATATACTTAATCCGTATTTTGTTGCCGTGCGCGACAGGTCGCTGCTGGCGGCGTTGATTCCTAGTGCCGGGCAGTGACCGAGCCGATGCCCATTTCGCTGAATTGGTCGATCATGGCATCGATATCGTAGGGCCCTAGGCCGGTAAATTCATAGATGTAAGCCTTGATGCGCGCCCATTCATAATCGTCTCGCACCTTGCCCAGCGCCGGGCCGCTGGCGCAGATATATTCGGCAATCTTTAACACGGATAACAGGGTTTTTTTCGCGTCATCTGCCCCGGCGTCGCGCGCAAACAGTTGGGTGATATTGTGGTGATCGGCAATCGCGTCGCAGATCAGATGGGGCAAGCGCCACGAGCGTGCGGTGTAGTAACCGATGACGGCGTGATTGGTACTGAAATGGTGGTTTTCCAGATCGATGACCCGCTCGGTATTGTGCGCGTAGGCCTGTTGCAAAATATCCATGTAGGTTGGGAAGCGTTGCTTCATCAAAACGATGCCGGTGTTGTGAAACAAACCGAGGCAATAGGCATTATCGGTCTCCTGCAAACCGATTTGACGGGCGACATTCTGTGAGACCACGGCGATGTCCATCGAGGTGTCCCAGAAATTATTCAGCCCCACTATATCTTCATCGCTCAATTGGCCTCGAATACTGATACCATTAATGATGTTGACCACCGACTTGATGCCTAATAAGACCGTAGCCTGGTGGACCGAACTAATGGTATTAGCTAAGCCAAACGCCGGTGCATTAACGATTTTTAACATCGCGCCGGCCAGACCGACATCCTGGGCAATCAAATTGGCGATTCGGCTAATGTCCGGTCTGGGGTGATACTGTTCCATCTGCAAGTCGACCATCACCTGGGGTTGCGGGGGAATGTTGATACCCTGCAGTATTTGATCTATCTGATCCGGGTCCAGTTCTATGCTCATAGTCAGGTCCTAAAATGGGCCGTTAATAGCCAAAAGTTTAGCAGTCACCCGCCGACGTGCAGGGGCGTTTCATTAGATTTATTAAAAAAGGTTTAACCGTTGACCACTCAAGTATTGCATCTTAATAAGGGCGCCGAACGCCGAATTCGATCTGGCCATCATTGGATCTACAGCAATGAAATCGACCTCGGAAAATCACCGCTGCAGGCCTTTGAACCGGGTTCAATTGCCAATGCCGTCGACTTTGCGGGTAAGGCTTTGGGCAGTTTTATGGTCAATCCCCAGGCGTTGATTTGTGCTCGCCTGGTGTCTCGCCAGATGGATCGAAGCCTGTCCAGCTCGGTGCTTAAAAATCGCCTCAAGCAAGCCTTGGCGTTACGCGAGCAGTGCTTTGAACAGCCCTGTTATCGTTGGGTGTATGGTGACAGCGATGGCCTCTCGGGTCTGGTGATCGATCGCTTCAATGATGTGCTCACAGTTCAAGTCTCGACCGCAGGCATGGAACAGCGCCTGCCGGTAATCCTCGAACACCTGCAGCGTCTGGTTCAGCCGCGTGGTATTTTGGTTAAGAACGACGGCAAGATGCGCGCTTCCGAGGGGCTCGACAACTATGTCGAGGTAGCCTTTGGCGAGGTTCCGGAGCAGGTCGAACTGATCGAGAATGGGGTGCGTTTCTTAGCGCCGCTGATGACTGGCCAGAAAACCGGTTGGTTCTACGATCATCGTCCCAATCGACTCCTAGCGGCCCAGTGGGCCAAGGATCGCACCGTGCTGGATGTGTTCAGTTATGTTGGTGGCTGGGGCATCACCGCGGCTGCTCTAGGCGCTAGCGCCGTGACCTGTGTCGATGCCTCCCAATTGGCTTTGCAGGGCGTGATGGCCAATGCCGAGCTCAACAACTGTGCGCATCGGGTCGATACCCTGGCCGGTGATGCTTTCGCGGTACTAGAGCGGCTGCATGCGGAAAAAACGCGCTTCGATGTGGTTATAGTGGATCCACCGGCCTTTATTACCCGCCGTAAGGACATGGCTGCCGGCGAGCGTGCGTATAAGCGCTTAAATGAGATGGCGATGAAGCTGGTTAGTCATGGTGGGATATTGGTCAGTGCCAGCTGTTCTATGCATCTGGACAACGAACGCTTGCGCGACATGATTCGCAGCGCCGGCCGCAAGTTGGACCGGCATGTCGTGATTCTCGCCGAAGGCGGACAGGGGGCCGATCATCCGGTCTTACCGGCGGTGCCCGAAACGCGTTATATCAAGGCGATTTTCGCGCAAATTAGTCAGAATTTCTAACGCCGGCGGGCATTGCGTGGCCCGCTACTGGCTAAATATGGGCACCTGCTGCTGTTCCGACAGCTGACCGAAAGCCAAGGCCAACGCGCTTATGCGCTGGCGTGCGGTGGCCCATTGGCCATCGGCGGCACTGTCGGCGGGATAGTTTTCCGGCAGTTCTTGGACGGCACTTAGACTGTCCGCCACGGCCGTCTGCAGATCAGCTGCCGTCATCGGTCGGTCAGCCCTGGAGTCAAGCCATTGCGCAAAGGCCGTTGTGCTCTCGGGTAAACCTACCCATCCTTGTACCGCGGTCAATAGCGCCAGCGGATAAGCCCGACCCTGGCCACTATACATGGCCGGATGATGCCATTCCGGTTCTGTCAGCGCTTGCTCATTGAACAGATCGTCCAACAAGGCGACTGCCGTTATGCGTTGCAGGCTGGCCAAGACTGCCACCAACTGGACGCGGTGCGGCAGGCCGCCAAAGCCGCCGCCGGCTTGCCAACGATTAGACACCGCACCCAGATCTGCCAGCAACATGCCAGTCGCGGTGCGGAGGTATTGGTGTCGCCGCTCAATCAAGCTATCGGCCGCAATGTCGCCCGTGCTGTGCCATGTCGTATCAAGCGGTTGCCGCCAGAGGAAAAACTCCACAACCGGAAAGCCCAGGGCTGCAGAATCTTCATCCATCAGTCGGTGTTGGCTGAGCAAGGTGGCCTCGTTAATGGGCAAATCCATTTCGAAGATTAGGCCGCTGTAAGGGTAATCTGGGATACTGTCGATATAGCCGGGCAGAAAGGGTCGGGTGTCAATTAGATCAAGCAGGGGCTGCAGGGTTTTTTTATCAGCCGGGTTGAAGGCGAGCTGGAAGAACAGCTGGTTGGCTGTCCAACTTTGGTAGCAGAGCCGGAAGGATGCCTGCGCCGCCTGCTGTTGACTCACTTCGGGGGTCGCGAGAAAGGCCTCCACAGAATCCGCTAGAGTCTGACACAAGGCCAACATCTGGAGAGTGTGCTGTTTTGCATCGAGCTGGAAGGCCGTGCCGACGGGACCAAAGTCTGCGCCAGACGGCGGGGATGCCAGTATTGTTATCGGTGCGACTGCCACAATCGGGGTCGCTTGATCCGGCCCGGAGTCTGTTTTCGGGCTGCAGCCTATCAATAGGGCGCAGAGGCCAACCAAAGCGAGCGCAGTGTTTTTCACGCAGGCTTCCTTAGATCGAGTATTGGCCAGCCGTTGGTCTGGGCGATGTCTTTGAGCGCCTCATCGGGATTGACGGCAATCGGATTATCGACCCATTCTAATAGCGGCAGGTCATTGCGCGAATCCGAATAGAACCAGGCGCCGTCAAGGCTCTCATGTCGGTCATCTAGCCACTGCTGCAAACGGACTACCTTGCCCTGTCCGAAGCTGGGCGTGCCGGTGGCTTTGCCAGTATAGCGTGTGCCGGTCAATTCCGGCTCACAGGCGATTAACTGCTCAATGCCCAAGCGCCGGGCGATCGGTTCGGTAATAAAGCGATTGGTCGCGGTAATGATCAACAGTTGGTGGCCGAGTGCCCGATGTTGATCAATGAGTTCAATGGCTTGTGGCAGCATCATCGGCTCAATCACCTCGGTCATAAACTGCTGGTGCAAGGGCGCTAACTCGGACGGCGATTTGCCCGCGAGAAAGGCGAGCGTAAACTCCAGATATTCATCTATATTTAAAGTACCGGCCTGGTATTCACTGAGAAAATAGTCATTGGCGATACGGACCTTGTCGGTATCGACCAGCCCTTGGTCGACTAAAAACTGGCCCCAGGCATGGTCCGAGTCGCCACAGATGAGGGTGTTGTCGAGATCAAAAATGGCGAGGGTCACGGTTATGTCCTGATCAGCGGTGGAGTATAGGGTGATTCTAGCGCGAAATGCCCGCCAAGCCAAAGCGCCAGTGCAGATTCACCAATTGGCGCTTTCAGTGCGCTTGTGGAACAATGGTAAGCGATGATTTGATATACGACTCACCTGCGACCCCCAGTTAAACGGCGTTTAATGGAATAACGAATGATTGATTCAGACGGCTACCGACCCAACGTCGGCATAATTCTAACCAACACCGCCGGCCAGGTCTTATGGGCGCGCCGTATCGGCCAAGATGCGTGGCAGTTTCCTCAAGGTGGTATCCGCCAACATGAGACTCCGCTCGAGGCGCTCTATCGAGAGCTGCATGAGGAGGTTGGGTTGCAGGCAAGCGATGTCGCCATCCTTGCCTGCACGCGCGGCTGGTTGCGTTATCGGCTGCCGAAACGGATGATCCGCCACAACACCCTGCCGATCTGTGTGGGTCAAAAGCAGAAATGGTTTATGTTGCGCATGATCTCCGATGACACTCGAATTTCCTTTGACCACAGTGATGACCCTGAGTTCGACGGTTGGAGCTGGGTGTCCTATTGGTACCCCCTGTCCAAAGTGGTGTCATTTAAACGCGATGTCTATCGCCAAGCCTTAGCGGAGCTCGCGCCGCGGATCCACAGACCTCAGGTTGCCCATGGCTGATTTATTGAATTTACTGCGCAAGGTTGTCGACGCAGTCACCGGGGCCCGAGATCTCAAGTTGGCGTTGGGCCGATTGGCGAGCATGGTCCGCCATGGCATGGCTGTCGACGCTTGCACGGTGTTCCTCTGGGACCCCAATGTCGAACGCTATGTGCTGATGGCGACCGAAGGCTTGAGTGCCGCCGGCATCGGCAAGGTGAATCTGACCAAAAATGAAGGCATGATCGGTCTGGTGGGCAAGCGTGAGGAGCCGTTGAACCTGGCCAATTCCGCTCTCCACCCCAACTACCATCATGTGCCGACCATTGGTGAAGATGAATTTCACGGTCTGTTGGCCGTGCCGATCATTCACAATCGACGGCTGCTCGGCGTATTCTCGGTTCAACGACGCGCGATAAAACGGTTCAATGACGAGGAAGAAGCCTTTCTAGTGACCCTGTCGGCCCAGCTTGCGGGCATCATCGCCCACGCCGAGGCGACCGGGACCCTATCCGGCATGGACCTCATGGGCGGCCAAGCGCAAAACGACATTCGCTTCAGCGGCGTAGCCTGCGCCTCTGGCGTCGCCATTGGGCGCGCCCATGTGGTGACCCCAGCGATCACCCTAGACAGCATCCGTTATACCACGACAGACGATATCAGCGCCGAGCTGGCCCGTTTTGACAAGGCGATTGAGGCGGTGCAGCAAGAACTGTCCAATAGTCGAGATCGACTGAAAAATGAGCTGCGACCGGAAGAGCTGGCCCTGTTCGATGTCTACGCTGGCATTATCGATGATCAGGCCGTTGCTGGGACGGTCCGTGAGAAAATCAGTCTGGGCGAGTCTGCCCCCAGTGCCCTGGCCGATACCATGCGCGGCTATGTACAACATTTTGAGGCGATGGAAGACACCTACCTGCGGGAACGCGCGTCTGACATGCGCGACCTGGGCCAGCGTATTCTCTCGCGCCTAGTCGAAGAGCAGGCCGATCGCCGTATTCCGATGGGCAGCATCTTGTTGGGCGAGGAAATTTCTGCGACCGTCTTTGGTCTGTTGCCGCCGGGCAATGTCGCCGCCATCGTCTGCACGCAAGGATCTGCCAATTCCCACCTCGCAATTCTGGCTCGAGCATTGGACATTCCAACCGTGCTTGGCGCTCAGGATATTCCTTGGCAGGAGCTCGATGGCAAGGAGCTGGTGGTCGACGGTTATCGCGGTCACGTCTATTTCCAGCTGTCGGTCGAGCGCCGAGCCTACTTTGAAGACCTGCTCCATGACGAGAAGGTCCGCGTCTCCGGGCTCGATGCGTTGACTGGCCTGCCGGGTGAAACCACCGATGGTGTGGCCATCGATCTGCTCGTGAATACCGGTTTGCAAACCGATATTATTCGCTCCCAAGAAAGTGGCGCCGATGGCGTGGGACTGTTCCGCACCGAAATTCCCTTTATGATGTTGGGCCGTTTTCCGAGCGAAGAGGAGCAGGCTAAAATATATCGTTCGCAATTGGAGGCCTTTCACCCCAGGCCTGTGACCATGCGAACCTTGGATATAGGCGGTGACAAAAGCCTGGATTACTTTCCGATCAAGGAAGATAACCCCTTTCTTGGCTGGCGCGGGTTGCGTGTTACGCTCGATCATCCGGAAATATTTATCGTCCAGGTACGCGCGATGCTGCGTGCCAGTCTAAACCTCGACAACTTACGCATTATGCTGCCCATGGTTACCAGCGTGGGCGAAGTAGAGGAATCTTTGGCCCTGATTCATCGGGCGGTATACGAATTGAACGATGAGGGCGTGCACGTCGAGACACCTCAGGTTGGCGTGATGATCGAAGTCCCCTCAGCCGTATACCTGGTCAATGAATTTATTTCCCTAGTCGATTTTCTATCGGTCGGCAGCAATGATTTGACTCAGTATATTCTCGCCGTCGATCGCAATAACCCGCGTGTGGCGGGCATTTATGACAGCATGCATCCGGCAGTATTGAAGGCTTTGAAAATCATCGTGGCGGCCGGTAACGCTGCTAATATGGAGATCAGTGTGTGCGGCGAATTGGCCGGTGATCCTCTCGGTGCTGTCGCCTTGGTGGGCCTGGGGTATCGTAGCTTGTCGATGAGCAGTGCCAACCTGTTGCGGGTTAAATCGGTGCTCCGCCAGATTGATTCCGGTTGGGCTGAGTCGGTATCCAATGATTTATTGAAGCTCGACGATCCCAAGGTGATCCGCTCAACCTTGCAGTTGGCGCTGCAACAGACGGGTGTGCCCCTAACGTCCTTGGGTTTGTTACCGAGTCATTCCTAAGCGGGCGCTCGGTGTCATCGGCCGATAAAGCCGAGACATAAAAAAAGCGAGCCGCTGGCCCGCTTTTTTTATGTCCGCTGACAGTGCTCAGTGGCCAGTCGAAACTGGCCACCGCGCGCAATCCTACTTACGGCCGTTGCGCTTGCGTTCGTTTTCAGTCAAAAACTTCTTACGAACACGAATGCTTAACGGTGTTACTTCGACCAACTCGTCATCTTCGATAAATTCCAACGCCTGCTCCAAGGTCTGCTTGATATGGGGCGACAGGGCCAAGGAATCATCGGTACCGGACGAACGTACGTTAGTCAGCTGCTTACCCTTAGTCGGGTTGACCACCAGGTCGTTGCTGCGTGAGTGAATACCAACGATCTGGCCTTCATACACTTCAACACCATGGCCCATAAAGAGGCGACCACGTTCCTGCAATGGAAACAGACCGTAAGCCAAGGTCTTACCCTTAACCATGGACACCAGTACGCCGTTCTTACGGCTGGCGACATCACCTTCTTTGATCGGACCATAATGATCGAAGATGCTGGTCATGATGCCAGAACCACTGGTCAGGGTCATGAACAGACCCCGAAAGCCAATCAGGCCACGCGACGGGGTCATGAATTCCAGCTTGGTACGGCCCTTGCCATCCGGTTCCATGTTGGTCAGTTCGGCTTTACGCAGGCCGAGCTCTTCCATGATGGATCCCTGATGACCCTCTTCAACATCGATCACGACGATTTCATAAGGTTCATGCACCTTACCATCGACGATACGCTGGACCACTTCGGGACGGGACACACCCAGCTCGAAGCCTTCACGACGCATGGATTCGATCAGTACCGACAAGTGCAATTCACCACGGCCTGATACCTTGAACTTGTCCGGCGTCTCACCCGGTGTAACACGCAAAGCGACGTTGTGGATCAGTTCCTGCTCCAAGCGGTCCTTGATGTTACGGGTGGTGATGAACTTACCTTCTTTTCCGGCGAACGGCGAATCGTTCACTTGGAAGGTCATGCTCACAGTGGGCTCATCAACAGACAGGGGTGGTCGGGCTTCAACCTGATTAGGACTACATACCGTGTCGGAAATACCCAGACCTTCAATACCGGTAATGCAAACGATGTCACCGGCTTGCGCCTCTTCGATTTCAACTCGTTCCAAGCCGTTATAACCCATCACCTGTAAGATCTTGCCTTTACGGGTTTTGCCATCGTCATCGATGATCACAACCTGAGCATTGGGCTTGACAGAACCGCGCGATACACGACCGACACCGATAACGCCAACATAACTGTTGTAGTCCAGGGCAGAGATCTGCATCTGGAAACCACCTTCCAAATCGACGGCCGGAGCCGGTACGACTTCGGTGATCATTTTAAACAACGGTTCCATGTCGTCGGCTAGGTCATCGGCAGACAAGCCGGCAACACCATTCAAAGCGGACGCATAGATTACCGGGAAGTCGAGTTGTTCTTCGGTCGCATCGAGACGGTCGAACAGTTCAAAGACCTGATCGAGGACCCAATCTGGACGGGCACCGGGACGGTCGACCTTGTTAATGACGACGATTGGCTTCAGACCCTGGGCGAACGCTTTGGAGGTTACAAAGCGGGTTTGTGGCATCGGGCCATCAACGGCATCGACCAACAATAAAACGCAGTCAACCATCGACAGAACACGCTCCACTTCACCGCCGAAATCGGCGTGGCCTGGGGTGTCGACGATGTTGATGCGGAAGTCTTTCCAGCGGATAGCGGTGTTTTTCGCCAAGATGGTAATACCGCGTTCACGCTCCTGGTCATTCGAGTCCATGATGCGCTCAGAATTCTGGTCTTTACGACCCAAGGTGCCTGATTGCTGTAAAAGCTTGTCTACCAAGGTGGTTTTACCATGGTCAACGTGAGCAATGATGGCGATATTACGCAAATTTTCGATCACTGTATTGGTTCCACTGAATATTAAGGGCGCGGATTGTACCGCAAGTGTGCAAAAAAGACACAAAGAATAGTGCAATAGGCTCGAGCTTCTCTTTGTTCGAGCCTATCGAAGAACCGTGAAATTTGCCCGTGGAGCCCGCCAATGGGGGACTTTGGCCGTAACGCCTAGCCCAAAAAAGCCGCGTAAACGGGGTTGTCGGACTCGTCCCAATAGCGGTAACCGAGCTCATCGAGCTTTAAACGGAAGGCCTTTAGGTCCGCTTTGGGTACCTGTACCCCGGCCAATACCCGTCCGTAAGCGGCCCCGTGATTGCGATAATGGAACAGACTGATATTCCAATGGCCCCCCAAAGCGGTCAAAAACTTGAGCAGGGCACCGGGACGCTCGGGGAATTCAAAGCGTAATAGTCGCTCATCGGTCGCTAGTGGCGCGTGACCGCCAACCATATGGCGAACGTGCGCCTTAGCGACTTCATTCTGGGTCAAGTCGAGCACGCTGTAACCGTCGTCAGTCAGACTGGCTAGCAGTTCGACACGCTCCACATCACTGGATGTTTTTATGCCGACAAAGATTTGTGCGTCACGTTCATTGTTATAGCGATAGTTAAATTCGGTTACCGAGCGTTTGCCGATATGACTGATAAAACGCCGAAAGCTACCCGGTTTTTCCGGTATCGTGACGGCAAAGATGGCCTCGCGATGTTCACCCACCTCGGAACGTTCGGCAACATAACGCAGCCGGTCGAAATTCATATTGGCACCAGAGCAAATGGTTACCAAAGTTTTACCGGTACAGCCCTCACGCGCGACATATTTTTTCATACCCGCCACGCTGGCGGCGCCGGCCGGCTCTGCCACGGAGCGGGTATCATCGAAGATATCCTTGATCGCGGCACAAAGTTCATCGGCTGAGACGGTGATCACCTCATCGACATGGTCTTTGAGCACCTTAAAAGTTTCCTTGCCAATTTGAGCCACGGCGATGCCATCGGCAAACAGTCCAACCTCTTTCAGAATGGTGCGTTTACCGGCCTTCATGGCCGAGGCTAGGGACGCGCTCTCCTCATACTCCACGGCGACAACGCGAATCTCAGGGCGCAAATACTTGATGTAGGCGGTAATGCCCGCCGCCAATCCGCCGCCGCCGACTGGAATAAAGATCGCGTCAATTTCGCCCGGACCATATTGGTGCAGTATTTCTCGAGCGATGGTGCCCTGACCGGCGATGCCATCGGGGTCGTCGTAAGGGTGCACGAAGGTGTAGCCCTTTTCGTGCTGCAAGTTGGTGGCAAAGAGCAGGGCTTGATCAAATGAATCGCCGTGCAATATGACCTTGCCGCCGCGCGCGCGGACCGAGGAAACCTTGATCTCCGGTGTCGTCACAGGCATCACGATGGTCGCCTTAACGCCCATCAATTTGGCAGCCTGCGCCACGCCCTGGGCGTGGTTGCCGGCCGATGCGCAAATCACCCCAGCTCTGCGCTGCGCGTCACTGAGTTGCGCCATAATGTTGTAGGCACCGCGAATTTTAAAGGAAAACACCGGCTGCAGATCTTCACGTTTAATTAAAATCTGATTGCCCAGTCGACGGCTCAAGGATGTCGCAACATCCAAGGGAGTTTCGATGGCCGCTGCATAAACCTTGGCGTTCAGAATTTTTTTAACGTAATGCTCTAACATGAATGGTCCTTGTCACGATGGAAGGTCAGTGAATAACTATCCGACAGTGTACGGTGAAATGACCCTTAAACCCAAGGCCCGCCAGCGGACTTTATAACAACCTCGGGAGATATATTCGCCATTGGTATGAAAAAGAACTTTTTACAGGCTGCGTAACATCTCAATGCCCCCTATAATAGCCTTAACGCCCACCAGGACTGAATTATGAGCCAAGACGAATTAAAGCAACAGGTGGCGCTCGCTGCCCTCAAGTACATCAAGCCGCTGCTGCAGCCCGATGCGATCATTGGCGTTGGCACCGGTTCCACGGCAAACTTCTTTATCGATGCTTTGGCGGAACTGAAGCATGACTTTAAGGGCGCAGTCGCCAGCAGCGATGCCACGGCCGAACGCTTGCGCGGCCACGGCATCGAGGTCTTCGATCTGAATGAGGTGAGTCAGTTAGCGGTCTATGTTGATGGTGCCGATGAGGCCAACCGAAAATTGGAGCTGATCAAGGGCGGTGGCGCGGCCCTGACGCGTGAAAAAATCGTCGCGTCGGTGGCGAAGATGTTTGTCTGCATTGCTGACGAGTCCAAAGCCGTCGAGACGTTGGGCGCCTTCCCATTACCAGTCGAGGTTATCCCGATGGCGCGCAGCTCGGTCGCGCGTGCGATTGTCGCCTTGGGCGGCAATCCGGTCTATCGAGTCGGTGTGGTCACCGACAATGGCAATATCCTGCTCGACGTGCACGGCTTGAGCATTACCAATGCCAAAGAAATGGAAGCCAAGCTGAATAATATCGTCGGTGTGGTGACCAATGGTTTGTTTGCTCAGCGTGCGGCGGACGTCTTGCTGTTGGCGACGCTTGAGGGCGTTAAAACCCTGACCGTTATCAATACCTCGGCCGGTTCCGGCGAATTCTATTAAAACGCTGCCCCTGAACCAAAAAAAACCAGCCTAAGCTGGTTTTTTTGATCCAATCTATGCCAGTCTTAAGGCAGACGCTGCCACATCTGGGTTCGACCGAGTAGCGCGAAGCCAATATAGCCCCGAACTTCCAAGCTAGCGCCCTGATCGATTAAGCGAAATCGAGCCTTGTATTCTTTGCCATTGCCCGGATCGAGTATGGTACCGCCGTCCCACTGGTCGCCATTCTCGGTCAGACCCCAAACAAAGGTCATGCCCTCAACCGGCTGATTTTTGCGCGCGCCACTGCATTCTTCGCAGATTGGAATCGGCTCTTCGGGGTTGAGTAGCGTATCGATCCGGCCCATCAGTTCACCGTTCTTAAGCCAAAGGGTGACCAGGCTTTTGGCTTCACCGGTCTCATCATCTATGGTCTGCCATTGACCGACCGGTGATGGCGTTGCCGCCTGGCTTAGACCGCTTAGGGCCAAACATAAGAAGATCGAAAAAAATGTTTTCATAGTTACCATGCTCCGAAAGGAATCAGAACACCATAGCAGGTGGTTAGGATTGCTCAACTTAACTCGAATATTAGTGATTTTTAGGACGCAATGGCTCATTAAAAACCCCGATTAGGCTGAAATATCGTCAATAACAGCACCTAAGGCCTCAGCCAGGCGAGCTGGCGCCACTTCAATCTGCAAACCACGCCGGCCCGCGCTGGCATACAGGCTGGTTAGGAGGACCGCGCTGGCATCGAGTACAGTCGGTAAGGCTTTTTTCTGGCCAAAAGGGCTGATACCGCCGACCACATAGCCACTACTCTTTTCGGCCTGGGCGACATCGGCCAACTCGGCCCTCTTGGCGCCAAGTGCCTTCGCGGCCAGTTTGAGGTTGAGACTGCCGGCCACGGGAACCAAGCAGGCGGCGAGCGTTTTAGGGTTTCCATTGAGGGCGATCAAGAGGGTCTTAAAAAGCTGGCTGTGAGGCACTCCGAGCGCATCGGCGACATCCTGGCCATAGTTGTCGGAGCTGTGTTTGAGCTGGTATTCGTGCACGGTAAAGGGGATCTTGTGTGCTCGTAAGTAGTCAATGGCTGGGGTCATCGGGTCGGTCCTGTTTTGGTATAAATCCAGCGCGATCGCACTATCCCGGAGCGTACTTCGTGTTGGCGCTGGGTATCGACCTGCTAACGCGTTTTGCCGCGCAGGCTGGCCACCTTGGGAATATCGATAATGACCGTCAAACCATGGGGCTGATTGTTGACTGCCTGGATGCTGCCTTCGTGCAGCTGAACAGCCTGGAGTGCAATATTCAATCCCAATCCGGCACCTGGGTTGGTTTGGTCGAGGCGATAAAACGGATCGAACAGGCGCGCTAACTTGTCTTCTGGCACGCCGGGTCCTTCATCGCTGATGGTTAGGGTGACCTGGCCCGGGCCCTGACTTAAGGCTACCCGAATGGTACCGTCCGCCGGCGAAAAGCGCAGCGCGTTGCGCACCACGTTATCGAGCGTGCTGTGCAGCAACTGAGCATCACCTTCCATCTGCAGCGGTCCATCGATCTGATCAATAATCGTGATTTGCCGCGGTTCGGCCTCGAACCGAGCATCCTCGACCACCCTGCGGACGATGTCATCAAGCTCGATCGTGCGCCACTCGACCTGCTGCATGTCGTTCTCAAAACGACTCAAGGTAAGGATTTGCGCGATCATATTCTCGAGCCGGTCGCTTTCGCGTTCAATCCGATCGAGGGCCCGGTCGAGGCCTTCCGGCGCCTTTTGGCGCACGATGCCCATAGCAACCTGAAGCCGGGTCAGGGGTGAGCGTAATTCGTGGCTGACATTGCTCAGCAAGCGCTGCTGGGCCGAGACCAGATCCTCGATCCGGGTCGCCATATCATCAAAATCACGGCCCAATTCACCAATTTCGTCGGCCCGGCGGCTGACGCTGGATCCAGCACGTGCATTGAGCGTGCCGCGCGCCAAGGCGCGCACCGTCTGGCGTAACTTTTCAATCGGGCGCACAAGAGACCAGGTCAGGAGCAGGCTCATCAGGCCGGAGATGGTCAGGGCGAGGGCCAATTGCATCCACTGACTCTCCAGCCAGAACGGCAAGTTCGCTGGCGGTAGGGACGGTACCCCGCGCAGGAATAAACGATAGTTAATATTATTGACCGCAATCGGAATAGGCCCTAACCAAGCCTCGTTACGCCATTGGCCAACCTGCATGCCTTCTTGCTCCATCATTTCTGAGAGCATCACCAGAATGCGTTTGGGCGGCTGAGGGCTGCCCAACATACGATAGGCGTCATCGACCAGATACAGCTGAAAGCGGGCTGTGTCATTATAGTTGGTGAGAATCAACGCCAAGCGGGCAGGGTCAGTGCCGGCAAAACCCAGATCCGGAAAGACTATATTGCTGAGAGTCGCGATATGACGAGGGGCCGGCGGAGCGACCTGATACTGCTTGGCGGCCTGAAAGGACACAAAATAAGCTGCAATAACGATCAGGATCAACGATAACCAGAAACTGATCCAGATCTTGCCAAAAACCGACCCCAGAGGGTTGAGCTTGCCTAACTGCATGAACGCTTCTCTTGGGTCAGCCGGTGGTGAGCGCGACCCAGAGTGCGGGAGCGCTCACGCCAGGGTGGCGATTATTGATTCGGATCGACGAACATATAACCAATGCCGCGGATGGTTTGGATTTTCGACTGCTCAGAGGTACCGCCGAGCTTGCGCCTGACATTGCTCACATGCATGTCGATGGAGCGATCATAGGCCATGATTTCGCGGCCTAAAACCTCGAGGTAGAGATCTTCCTTCGGCACCGCTTTGCCCGCGCGAGTCATTAAGACACGCAGCACCTTGAACTCGCTGGTGGTCATCGGTATGTGTTCACCGTCGCAGTAGACTCTATAGGTGTCAAAATTGAGCTCAACCCCATGGCAGGCCATGATGCCGCTGTCATCGTTCTGCTGGGTGCGATCCAATTCAATGCGTCGCAATAGGGCTTTGATGCGAGCCAACAGCTCGCGATGACTATAGGGCTTCGCCAGGTAGTCGTCAGCGCCCATTTCTAAGCCAAGAATACGATCTGTCTCTTCGCCCCGGGCGGTTAGCATTAGCACCGGGACGATCGAGGTCTGGCGAATACGTTTCAAGGTTTCGAAACCATCGATTCCGGGCATCATGACATCAAGCAATACTAGGTCGAAGTGATGGTTGGCAATCTCTTCTATACCCTCTTCGCCGGTATGGGCCGATTCGAGTCGATAGCCTTCAGCCGACAAATACTCACCCAGCAATTCTGCCAGATCTCTATCATCGTCGATCAGCAAAATGCTGTGTGTGCTCATAGTCGAACCTCTAATAAGATAAAGCATTCAAATGGGTGCAGTTTTGAGTTTTCCCAAGCCATTGACCAAAGCTTTTACCGCATGTTTACACCGTCCGCGTGGCGGCCCAGTTAGGCCGGGCCGATCGATGTGTCTTGCCACTGACCGCGGTCTCGGCGTCCAGACAGCTTGGCCCGGATCAACCGGAGAGGCAGCGTCGCCATCATGTGTCATTCAAGGGTAAACCTATATGGCTGGTTGTGCCTACCAGAATTCGCTAAGATCGACGGCTAATAAGGGTGATCTATGATAGAAGACGACGATTTGGCCGCTTTACGGCAGGAAATGAAGGGTGTCACGCCGCTTAAGGGGGTCCGTAAGGTGGATCGCAGCTCAAGTAAGGTTGCCGAGCCGACCCTCCAGCATCGACGACAGATGGCGGTGACGGTTGAACAGAAATCTACCAATCATTTAAGCGATGAGATTATTGATCTGGTTCAGCCTCTGGACAGTCTGGAATATCGCAGCAATGGGGTGTCATTGGGGGTTTTTCGTAACTTGAAACGGGGTCAATATTCGATTGATGCCAGGCTGGACTTACACCGCATGAAAATGCTTGCAGCGCGCGAGGCTGTGTATCGATTCATCCAAGATTGCCAGCGCTTTGATACCCGTAGTGCGATAATTCTGCATGGCAAGGGTGAGTTAAGTGAACCGAAGGCGTTTTTGAAATCGTGCGTCAATACTTGGCTAAAACAAATACCGGAAGTCATTGCCTTCCACAGCGCGCAAAAACACCACGGCGGTGTCGGCGCGCTCTATGTGTTGATCAAAAAAAGCGATCGATTGAAACTTGAAAATAAATTGCATATTAATCGAGGTCGGGAAGATACCGACTTTTAAGTTGCCACCCAGCCTAACGGCGCAAGGAATAGTCCGACCATGAGTAATGTTAAAAAGATGAGCTGTTGCATTGGTTTGGCACTGTCGATTTCGATGTCAACGGTATCGGCTCAGGATCTGATCGAAACGGCGGGCGATGTATTACAGATAGCCCTGCCCTTAACCGCGCTAGCGTCCACCTTTAGCCAAGACGATGCCGCGGGCCGCAAAGCGCTGCTCACCTCCTATGGGTCGACCTTTGTCCTGACCCATCTGCTAAAGAACACCGTTAACAAGGAACGGCCGAATGGCCGCAATACCCTTAGTTTCCCCAGCGGTCATACCAGCTCGGCCTTTTCGGGCGCGTCGTTCTTGGCTAAGCGCTACGGTTGGGATGTGGGTTTGCCGGCCTTTTTAGCGGCCAGTTTTGTCGGCTACAGTCGAGTCCATGCCGACCAGCATGACTGGTGGGATGTAACCGCTGGCGCAGCCATCGCGATCGGTTTTAACCAGTGGCTAGTGCCTGATCCTGACGGGGTTAGTATGGCTCTGATGCCAACGCGCGGCGGTTACCAGTTGGCCCTGAATCTTCAATTTTAGAGCTCGCAGCCTGTCCCTGATTAGGCACCTGTTTGTTCGGCAGCTCGCTATTCGAGTGATAAGCCAGCATATATGAGTCGGGTCGGACAGAGGCGCTGTTTTTTTGACACCGCTAGTAATTACAAAAAGCAACATAAAATCATTTCATTGGCCCTTCGAGACCCTAAGGTATCTGGGTTGCTACAATCCGCCATTTTAATGGCGAAATATGGTAAGTTGTGCTGATTTGTTAGCACCCATATTGAAGTTTGCCGCAGGTTGGTATGATTTTATTCTTTTTAATAGACGCAATTGCCAATGGTAGGGTTCAAGTCGCGGCGGCTCATTGGGTTATCGATTATTGTAATGGGTCTTGGATTTTTTTTTCGCCTAGGCAGCCAAGCTATTGAGGACCAGCCAAGGCCCGCCGAGGCCGGCATCGATGAGCTCATAGCGCCAATCAATACACGCCAATCACAAGCCAGTCCCGCTGCAACCAAAGCCGCCTTACCCAGTTCGAGTAGCGCCAGCCCTGACGTCTCGACGCCAGCCCCATCAGCCCCACCGCAGCTGAATGTCTCGCCCATAGCGACGTCCTCCGTCGTGCCCCGCCCGGCATTTGATGCCCTGCCACTTGAGAGCCAAAGCGAAATTCGCGCCTTTGCATCGCGCGACAACAGTGATCTGGTCATCGAGCAGGTCAGTCCAACCCTGTTCCGGGCCAGTTTACTGGGCATCCATCAGGCCGTGCCCGTCGCGACTATCGGAGCCGACGGTCAGGTTACCATCAATGAGTATTAGTACTGGACGGAGATATGGTCACCAAAACGGCCGTGCCAAGTCTCCGGGGCCAATAGGGTGGCGGGTCAAATTGCTGTTAAGTGTCGCTGCCAGCTTACTGGCTGGCGCCGGTCACGCTTCAACGATCACCGGCACCGGTTCAACCTTTGTGCTCAACTTTGGGGTTGGCTTTACCGGCAGCATCGGTGAATCTCGCGCCGCAGTTTTCAATGCCGCCGCGCAGATTTGGGCCGATCGGCTGATCAGTGCCGTGCCCATCGAGATCGATGCGGCTTTCAGAAGCCTCACCTGCAGCGCAAGTTCGGCGGTATTGGGCTCCGCCGGGCCCGCCGCCAGCTATTACCTTAGCGCCGGCGGTCCCAGCTTAGGGTTGCTCAACAACACTTGGTACCCAGTGGCCCTGTTTAATGCGCGCAGTAACTCAGATGCCGATTCTGGTGTGGCCGATATTACCGCCAATTTCAATGCTTCGATGGATAACAACAACGCCTGTTTAAACGAGGTCAGCTGGTATTACGGCTTGGATCACAATCCGCCGGGCAACGACATCGATTTCTTTGAAGTGGTGTTGCACGAACTGGCTCACGGTTTGGGCGTCTTATCGCTAGTCGACAGCGCGGGCAACAAGGCCAATGGCTTGATGGACGGCTATTCTTTAAATCTTAAGGACAAGAGCGTCGGACCCTGGACAGACCTGAGCACAGCGCAAATTTTCACCTCGTTGACCGATACCGGGGATCTGGTCTGGACCGGAACCGAGGTGAACGCGTTGGCCGATACCCTATCGGCTGGTGTCAAGGGGGGTGAGGTGCAGATGTATGCGCCGTCACCCTATGAAGGCGGCTCCTCAGTGTCCCATTTCGATACCGCTTTGACGCCGAATGAATTGATGGAGCCGCAATATACCGGCGACGCCAACTTTAGCCACACCTTAGCACTGTACAAGGATATTGGCTGGCAGCTGGTCACCGGGGCCAATACGGCGCCCATTATCAGCGGTCAGCTCGACTTGGCCACCAACGAAGACACCAGCCTAACTCTGAGTATGGCCGATTTCACACTAATCGATCCGGATGACAGCAGCTTCACCCTGGCCGTCGGCAGTGGTCTGAACTACCGCGTGAGTGGTAATAGCATCACCCCGGATGCCAACTACAATGGCACCTTAAGCGTCCCGATCACGGTTAACGATGGTGACAGCGACAGCGCCAGTTTTGCCGCCGCCATCACCGTCAATGCGGTGAACGACGCACCGGTTATTTCAGCGCTGGCTGACATCAGCCTAGCCGAGGATGGCCGTTATGACTTTGACTTGAGCGACGTCACCATTACCGACCCGGACTCATCGACCTTCTCCCTGAGCGTCGAACCAGGCATCGATTATCAAATGGTGGCCAATAGTCTATTTCCCACGGCCGACTTTTTTGGGCCATTGAGTGTCGATCTGTCGGTATCAGATGGCGACCTCAGCAGCGCGCTGGCCACCATGACGGTGCAAGTCACGGCGGTTAACGACGCCCCCCAGTTAGTGGGCAGCCCAGAGACCAACGTAGTGATCGATCAAGATTATAGGGTCCAGTTCAGTGCGACGGATGCAGACGGCGATGACTTCCTCTTTTCGGTTGTCAGCGATCACGACTGGTTGTCAATCGATACGACCGGACTGTTGAGCGGTCAGCCAGAGGGCAGCGACATCGGCGCCGCATCGGTTAAGATCCAAGTGGGCGATGGTCAGGCCAGTACCGAGCAGCGCTTTACGTTAACCGTGAGCGATTCCGACAGTGCCGATTTGGCCCTTAGCCTCAGCGCCTCGGGCCATCTGGTAGGCCTCTCGGAGGCGACCAGCCTGGCGCTAAGCATCACCAATGACGGCCCAGCGGTTTTGGCCGACGGCTACCTGGTGATAACCCTGGATGCCCCGGCAAGCTTTAACAGTCTAGGCAGCGAGTGTGTTCTGGTCAGTTTTGGCGAAGTCCGTTGTGATCTGGCCGAGATCGGCGAAACGAGGTTGATTACTACTAAGGTGATCAGCGACCAGGCGGCCCTAGTCAATGTCGAAGTCCAACTCTTTACCACCCAGATCGACCCGAACAGTCGCAATGACTGGGCCGATGTGACCCTAGTCTTTCAGGCTGACCTGGCCGAACCAGAGGTCACGGCACCGGTCTTGAGCGGTGTCGACAGCCATGGGGTGGCCGCGGCGGATTTGACCGGTGATGGGCTTATTGAATTAATTTTCGCCAATAGTGAGGCCCAAGCCGAGCAAATATTCGCCTTCGATAGTGGCTACAATAGCCTCGCCAGCCGACACATCTTGACCGGGGTTGCCAATAGTCATGCGGTCATCGCCATCGATTTAAATCAGAACGGACGGCCCGATCTGGTGTTCGCCAATAGCGGGGTCAACCTGATTTATTACAATCAGGGCGCGGGCGTTTATGGGGCCCCAGATGAACTGGGTCAGGCCGACAGTCGTGCGGTGATTGCGTTGGATTTCAACGGCGATAAGTTGGTCGATCTGGCTTTTGCCAACATCGACCGCGCGAACGAAGTATTTTTGAACGACGGTCAGGGCGGCTTTGTTCCGGCCGACCTTTTGGGGCGGGCTGAATCTGAATCCATTGGCTTGGCGCAACTCGATGCCAATGGCGATGGCCGACCCGATTTGATCGTTGCTAACCGCGCGGATGATGACTATATCTATTTGAACCAGGGTGCCGACTCAACGGGTCGTGTTTTTGTCGACAATGCCCTAATTGTCGGCGATCAACAAAGCACCAGTGCTGCAGTGCTGGTGGCTGACCTAGATAGCGACGGTGTTGCGGATGATATTGTGATCGGGCAGCACACCTCGTCACAGAATCCGAGTATCCAGATATACCAGCCCAGTGGTAGCGGACAGTTTACTCTGCGCCTAGAACTCTCGGCTGGGGATGTCCGCTCCCTGTCGGTTGGCGACTATAATGGTGACGGCGAAGCGGACCTTGGGGTGTTAAATGACGACGGCCTGGTGCAGGTGTTTACCCAAAAGCAGGGCACCTTTGCCTCGGCCCTAACCTTTTTAGCGCCAGGCGCTAACGCTTTGGTGTTGTCGGATATCGATGGCAATGGCCGAGCCGATCTCATTGTTACCGGTGATGCCAGTTCAAGCAGCCGGGTATATTTCAGTTCCGAACCGGTGGTCGCCCCGCCGCCCAATAGCAACCCAACTCAGGCGGAACCGACGGTTACCGTGGTGAAAAAGACCGGTAGTTTAGGCGAGTTGTTGGCACTGTTTGGCCTGTTCTTATGGTCGACTCGGCGCTATGCGGCCCAACGCATGGACCGGCCGGATTAGAACTCAGCCCCTGTGCTATGTGCTGCGGGTGCTGCTGCGCCTTGGATTAATGGGTCTGCTGGCTGCTTCGTTTCTAGGGCAATTCGTTGCCCGAGGCTGCGACCCAGATTTCAAACCAGGTTTCGCGATCGATCTTGATCGCTAACGCCTCGCTCAGCCCCTGGATCCGGCCGACGTTATTGGTACCCACGACCGGCAAGATATGCGCCGGATGGGCCAAAAGCCAAGCAAAGGCAACCAAATCCATCCGACTGTTTTGTTCCGCGGCCAGTCTTGCCAGCAACGGCCGGACGCGTTGCGCGGCGGCTTCATCGCCGAATAACCGACCACCGGCCAAGGGTGACCAGGCCAAGGGTGCCAGGCCATCGCTTTGTATGTCGCTCAGATCGCCATTTAAGAAGGCATCCTGACACAGGATGCTTATTTCCACCTGATTGATCACCAGACGGTGACGCATATGACCCTGTAACAGGCGCCACTCTGGGGCATGAAAGTTGGACACCCCGGCACTGCGAATTTTACCGGCATCAATCAGTGCGTCGAGCGCGGCGCCGGTCTCTGCGGCATTCATCAGGGGGTCGGGACGGTGAATGAGTAAGCAATCGAGATAGTCGGTGTGCAAATTCCTCAATGACAGCTCTACGCTGCTGTTTAGATAGGCCGCGCTGGTGTCGTAATACTTAACTCGACGATCAGGGAACTTTTCGGTGTTCAGGCAAATATCACATTTGCTGATCAATTCCATCTTCGACCGTAAACTACTGTCTTGCGCCAGCGCCTGACCAAACAGTTGTTCACACTCATAATTACCATAAATATCGGCATGGTCGAAGGTGGTTATGCCCTCCGCGAGTGCCGCATCAATTTTAGCGCGGACCTGTTTTATGCTTTGGTCTGGGTCATCTGCCAAACGCCAAACACCATAGATTAGGCGACTGAGAGACAGCTCGATATCGGTGAGATTTATTCGTTGCATAAGGATTTTCCGGCCGGTTTTACCTCACTTTAAAGCCTTAATGCCAAGGTGCCAATACGTACCACCTGTTTCGCTCGCCTTTAAGTACGAAGCCGATCCATTGGCAACGCCTCTTATCGATCGGTGCTCAGTGTGATCGACTCCTCAAGACTCTGTGTGGTCCGGTTTTAAATGCTCATTTAGGTCATTAAAAAGTGACCCTAAACATGACCTCCCCTGAAGTGAAACATTGTTACTGTCTGCTTGCGGAATTTACTCCCGAAAAATAATAAGTTGAATGTTCGATTGTGCCTTGTCTTGTTTTACCGGCACACGCGCTGCGCCGGGAACCCGTTGCTAGATCTAACGATAGTTAATTGACTGAGCCTTCACCGCAAAATCTATCTACACAAAAAATATAAAACCAGGAGATATAATGAAGAAAATACATCAAAAATGCCCTGTCCCGCGCATTGGTTTTGGTCTGGCAGCCCTAACCCTAGCCATATGCGGCCAACCCTTTGCTAATGAATTTTATGGTACCACCGAAGCCTTTGCCGAAGAGGCAATCTACTTTGTGATGACCGATCGCTTTGTCGATGGCGATACCAGCAATAACCAGTTCGATCAGGGCAACGATGTCGGCCAGGGCACCTGGGACCGATCCATGCCGTGCAGCGATGGCAGCGCCGCTAATATCGGTTACCAGGGGGGTGACTTTGCCGGCATCTACAACAACGCAGACTATATAGCTGAAATGGGCTTCACCTCGGTGTGGATAACACCCGTCGTCGACAATCCAGACGAGGCCTTTACCGGCGGCAGCCCCCTCGAATGCGGCGCGGGCGTTGGAGCCGATAAAGGTAAAACCGGTTACCACGGCTACTGGGGCGTTAACTTTTACCAGGTCGATGAGCATCTGGAATCGCCCGGCCTGAGTTTTCGCGAATTCAATAGCAAGATGGAAGGTGAGTTCGGCTTGAAAACCGTGCTCGACATAGTCGGCAATCACGGTTCTCCGTCCTATACGATGACCGAATCCCAGGCTAAATTTGGCCAAATTTATGACCAGGACGGCAACTTAAAGGCGGATCATATGAATCGCCAACCCAGCGACTTGAGCGATGATGAGTCTCTGCACGACTGGTACAACCGCGGCGGTGGCCTGGCGCAACTGTCGGACTTGGACGACGAAGATCCTGAGGTCATGGACTACCTAGTCAGTGCCTACTTGCAGTGGATCGACCAGGGTGCCGACGCCTTCCGGATCGATACCATCGCTTGGATGTCGCACGCTTTTTGGAAGGAATTTTCCGATCGCATCCGCGCCGAGAATCCCGATTTCTATATGTTCGGTGAAAACTTTAACTACAACGCGGGGGCCATTGCACAGCATCAGAAACCTGAGAACGGCGGCATCAGCGTCCTCGATTTCCCGGGTCAGCGCGCGATCACTCAGCTGTTCCAAGACAGCTCGTCAGACTATGCCGATATCCAATGGTATCTGCACCTGGACGACGGCCAATATACCAACCCCTATGTCTTGGCGAGCTTTTACGACAACCACGACATGTCGCGCATGAACTCCAACGGCAATGAAAACGTCTTCGTCGATGCCAATAACTGGCTGTTTACTGCCCGCGGTATTCCGGTGGTGTATTACGGCTCTGAAATGCAATTTATGCAGGGTAAGAGTGAGCACGCCGGGAACCGAAATTACTACGGTCAGGACAATATCAACGCTGCGCGCAATGGCCGAATCTATCAAGAGTTGAGTGCCATTGCACAGATCCGGAAAACCTCGGTCGCGTTACAAAAGGGCCTGCAGGTCAATGGCGAGTTTGCCGGCCAGAAGGCTGCATTCTTCCGCGTCTTCGAACAGGCCGATCAGGTGCAAACCGCGCTGGTCTTATTAAATAAGGGTGACGCCACCGCGTCCTTCAGCGTGAGCCAATACCTTAGCCCCGGTGACTGGGTGGACGCCGCCAGCGGCGAAGTTCACAGTGTGACCGACAGCCTGGCCACCACCGTCGAGGCGCATGGCGTCAAGGTACTGATACTGAACGCCGAGACGACAGATGCTGAATTGATCAATGTTTTGATGGATCGGATGAATCCCAAGGAAAAGGTGGTTGTGACCCCAGAAAATCTGCTTGCCGGTGAATCGGTGACAGTCAGTTACCGTAGTGGTGCCAATAAAGAGCTGCTCTTACATTGGGGTATTAACAACTGGAGCGATAGTGGTACATCGATGGGCGACGAAGCCCTGGTCTATAATGCAGAAACCTTTGCCTACGAAGGCACCCTGACCTTACCCGCAGACGCCAGTCAGTTCGACTTTGTGTTTAACAACACCACGGATGGCAGCTGGGACACCAACGGTGGCTCCGACTGGCATGTTAGTGTCGAGCCACGTCCGGTTGAACTGCCCCCAAGCACGCCGATCAATGCCGTGGCTATAGCGGGTAATGGCCAGGCGATCGTGCGTTGGGATGCCACCGCTAATACCGATGAATATCGGGTCTATTACACCGATGACGGGCTCGAGCCGAGCCTACTATCGGAGCAGGCGACGGTCACCGACAGCTCCTTCACCCACACCGGGCTAACCAACGGCACGACCTATAGCTATCGAGTCTTGGCGAGTAATGAGTATGGTGATAGCGCATTGGGTACCACCAGTCAGGCAACCCCGGGTGAAAGCTTTGCAACCAATCTTGGTCAGGGCGCGACCCTGCATCTGACCGGCACCGCCTTTGCCGCCTGGGACCCGGCCAACACCACCTATCAATTGCAGATGGTCGCCGACCATCGCTGGCAAACGCGGGTTACCTTGCCGACCGCACTGACTAACAGTCCTTACAAGCTGACCCTGAATGGCACTTGGGCGGTAAATTGGGGCGGCAATGCCAGCGGACTTGCAGCCAGCCTGAACCGCAGCGGTGGCGATGCCAGTGCGACTCTATCGGCCGGTGACTACCTGCTCTCGGTTGACGAAGGCAGCTCTGCAGAAGATGGCCTGAGCCTGAGTTGGCAAGCACAGGGCGATCCGGTCTTAGCGGTTAATCCAATGGTCTTGGATTTGGGCGACCTGGTAGTCAACAGCCAAACCGATAGTGAGGTGTTACTGACCAATGCCGGTGCTGGCAGCCTGAGCGTGAGCGATGTTAGCGAGCCGGCGACCTGGATGACCGCCACGCTGGATGATCTCCGTATTACCGTGGCAATCGACACCACCGAGTTAATCGTGGGCATGAGCTACAGTGACTTTATTGTGGTCGAGTCCAATGGCGGAGATGCCTTTGTCGAGGTGCGCTTTACGGTTGTCGCAGCGCCGGTGGGCGTAACGGTCACCCTCAGCTGTACCAATGGCCATACTAAGATGGGTCAAAGTGTCTACGCGGTCGGCAATGTTGCCGAGCTGGGTCAGTGGAATGTTGCCGATGCAATCGCTCTGGAATCGACAACCTATCCAACTTGGACTGGCACGGTGACCTTGCCTGCGGCAACGGCCATCGCCTGGAAATGCATCAAGCGTGATGAAACCCAGCCGGCTAAGGATCTGGTTTGGGAGGGCGGTACAGATACGCTTCTGACCACGCCGAGTACAGGCACCGATTCGAGTGCCGGCGCGTTCTGATTCCTGGTGAAATCGGGCTTGGCGCAGAGCAACGCTGAAGTCCGAGGACATTTTCGAACCCCACCCTGAGTGGGGTTTTTTTTATGTCCGAATGTGCGCAGGGTAAGAGAATGAAGAAGGAATTGCAGGCGAAAAAAAAGCCGACTAGGTCGACTTTAATCCGTTCACTGTTCTAATGGTGCCTAGGAGAAGACTCGAACTTCCACGCCCCGAAGAGCACAAGCACCTGAAGCTTGCGTGTCTACCAATTCCACCACCTAGGCTGATAGTGAACATCAACTCCCTTACAGGGCTGATTGGCGCGCATTCTAATGATGGCTCGGTAAGCTGTCAATCACTATCCGCAGCTATTTCAGTGTTTTTAATACTCGTCCAGCTGCGGCGATGGTTGCGTTGATGTCCGCATCGGTGTGCGCTAACGACATAAAGCCAGCTTCATAGGCGCTGGGTGCAAAATAGATGCCTTCGGCGAGCATGCCGTGGAAGAACGCATTGAAGCGTTCGATGTTACAACGGCTAACTTGCTCAAAGGTGGCGATGTCGCTTTCTTCACTGAAGAATAGGCCGAACATACCACCCATCTGATTGCTGCTCATCGGAATATCCAATGCAGCCGCTTCGGCTAGGATGCCATGGGTCAAGGCCAGCGTCTTAGTGGTCAACTGTTCATAGACGCCAGGACGACTCAGTTCGGTTAGTACGGCCAAGCCGGCTGCCATGGCGACTGGATTGCCAGATAGGGTGCCGGCCTGATAGACGGGGCCCTGTGGCGCCAAGAAATCCATTATATCGGCGCGGCCGCCGAACGCCCCGACCGGCATGCCGCCGCCGACGATCTTGCCTAGGGTGGTCAGATCCGGTTGAACGCCATAGTTGGCCTGGGCGCCACCGAGAGCAACGCGAAAGCCACTCATAACCTCATCAAAAATAAGCACACTGCCGGAGGCATCACAGCACTCACGCAGAGTTTCTAAAAAGCCGGGTACCGCTGGCACACAATTCATATTGCCGGCGACGGGCTCAACGATCAGAGCGGCAATATCCGCGCCCAACTCAGCAAAGCAAGCTCGAACCGCCTCAGGGTTGTTGTATTCTAGGGTGACCGTATTCTTGGCGACCGATTCAGGCACGCCTGGTGATGTCGGCACGCCCAGGGTAAGGGCACCCGAACCGGCCTTAATCAGCAAACTGTCGGCATGGCCGTGATAACAACCTTCGAACTTGACGAGAATATCCCGGCCGGTAAAACCGCGCGCTAGCCGAATGGCCGACATGGTTGCCTCGGTACCGGAATTGACCATGCGTACCTTTTCGATCGAAGGCATCAGTTCGCAGACCTTTTCGGCCATCTCAATTTCCAAGAGCGTTGGCGCACCGAACGACATGGCCTTATCAACTTGAGCATGAACCGCATCGGTCACGGCCTTGGCGTTATGGCCTAGAATCATTGGGCCCCAAGAGAGGACATAATCGATATACTGCTTACCGTCTATATCGGTCATATAAGCGCCGGCTGCTCGGTCAAAAAACACCGGCGTGCCGCCGACACCTTTGAAGGCACGAGCGGGGGAGTTGACCCCACCTGGGATGTGTTCTTGCGCTCGGGCAAATAGATCGGCCGAAGTTTGAGTCATGGCAACAGTCCTGTAATGTAATTTGAGGGCTATATTGACCAGCAATGTCGATCTACGCAAACAGATTGACCATGATTTGGCCGAAACTTCGACTATAATTAAGAAAAGATGGATTTAATGCACTTTCATTGATCCACAGGGTTTGAATTTAAGGAGAAAGGCTGGGTATGATTAAAACACATTCGCGTTACCTCGGATGGTATAAGATTCATGACTGAGTCTATTCCTTCGCACTACTTAGTGCCTTCCAAGCTTTCCGTACCCTACTTACCGCCGAACGCGATTCATCGTCATCGGGTCGACGATGCCTTTGTGTCGGCCTGCAAATTGCCCCTGGTGGTGCTCTGTGCACCGGCTGGCTTTGGCAAAACAACCGCGGCCCTGCACGGTTTTCAAGCCCTCAAAGCGGATGAACCGGAGGCTCGTTTAGCCTGGTTGTCGCTCGATCCGGAAGACACCGATCCGTTCACTTTCGCGGCCTACTTTATTTCGGCGATTGAGAAGCAGGTACGCCTGTCCGATCAGCTCTGTCACGCTGGCATTAACGATCGCAATACCCAACTGAAGTCCCTGTTCGGACAGCTGCTGTTTGAGCTCGATCGGATACACCAACGGCTGATCATCGTGCTGGATGATTTTCATGTTATCGAGTCGGACGAAATCCATGGTGCAGTGGCTTATTTGTCCAAGCACTTGCCGCCCCATGTCACTCTAGTCTTGACCACGCGATCGGATCCGCCAGCCAGCATTATGTCCCTGCGCTTGCAGGGTTTGGTCGCCGATATGCAAAGTGACCTACTGGGTTTCAGTGTGCCGGAGGCGCAGACCTTTTTTCAGCAGCTCGGTGGTGGTTTTCAGCTCGATGAACCGGACGTTAAGCGCCTCTTGGAACATGTCGAAGGGTGGGCAGTGGGCCTGCAATTGATTGTCCTCGGCCTGAAATCCAAGCCGTCCTTTGATGAACTCAAGTCACGGCTGGAACAAAAAGACCTCAATGCCATCGACTATTTCGATTCCGAAGTGTTCGATGCCCTGCCCAAGGATGTTAAAAAATTCTTGCTCTGCACCAGTATAGTAAAGCGCTTCAATAGTGAGGTGGCCGAGGCCTTAACGGAAAATATCAATGTCCATGAGGTGCTCGAGTACCTGCAGCGGCAACACCTATTTATTGTGCAATTTAACGAGCCACAGCAGTGGTTTCGTTACCATCACCTATTGCGAGAATTTTTACAGCACAAGTTACTCACACAATCCGGTGTGGATATTCACCTGTTGCACCACAAAGCCGGCAAAGCCTTCTTGAAAATGGGCTACATAGTGGGTGCCGTAGACCATGCCATTCGCTCTCAGGATCATGACCAGCTTGTCTATATCCTGCGCACCTATGGCGAAGATCTCATCCACAAGGCGCATTACGATCTGGTCAAACGCTGCCTGGCCGAACTCAGTGATCAGGCGATTACCAGTGACCCGCAATTGACCTTGGTTTGTTGCTGGGTGGAAGCGATCTATGGCAACCCGCATCGAGTGGATACCATCCTGTCCTTGGCAGGACCGTTGCTCACCGACGGGCCAGAGCCAAGCACCTTGCTGCGGGCAGAATATGAAACCGTTCGCTCCCAGGCGTACTTTTCGCTGGGCGATTTCGTCAAGGCCGAAAAAGCGGCGAGTAGCGCCTTAGCATTGTTTCCCGCAGCCAATACCCGTCGGCAATCGCCCCTGCTCACCTATGCCAACGTTAAGTTTGAACAGGGTGAACTCGATCGTGCTTTATCGATCTATGAGGAAAGCGAACTGCTAAGCCGGCAGGAGGCCAACCACGACGCGGTCTTGTGGAGCCTGAATCAACAATCCCAAATATGGAAACAGCGCTGCGACTTCAGCCGATCGATCGAATTGGCCAAGGAAGTTCAGGAATACGCTCAGCAGCACAGTGTGAACAGCGGCTTTAATGTCTGTTTCTCATTGTTCAGTCAGGCCGAACTGGCGCTGGAGGCTTATCATCTGCGTGAGGCTAGGCTGCTGATCAATGAAGTTAGCCTCTTGTGTCAGAACTGGGACGAGTTTTGGGCGCAGCACCTATACGGTTGGTTGTTGAAGATGGAGATGCTCAAGGGCAAGCCAACCATAGCCCGGGAGTTGTCGAGTCAGCACGAAGGGATACTGGCGCGCGAAAACGTGGCAGAGCATCTGATTCCCTATTCGATGGAAGTTCAGTTGCTCTATTGGTGGCAAAATGACGAAATTAAAAAGATTGAAACCTGGCTTAAGGCGACCCCGGCGATCGGCCGCTGCCATAGCATGCGCGACTATGTCGTCTTGCGCGCCCAGATATATGGCCATATTGCCTGCCAGCGTTATGGTGAAGCATCCAGTCGATTAGAGCAGATCTATTCGCCCTTGCGGGAGTTTGAAGGTCGCCCCTATCAGTTGGAATTCATCCGTCTTGGCCTGTTGCAGGTGGCGTTGCTGAACCTGCAAGGCAAAGCGGACGAGGCCATGGCCGAACTGCTGCTGCTGTTGCCGCTTATTCAACAATATTCCATTGTGGCCAGCATCCTGTTTCTGCGTCAGTGGGTTATGCCGTTGTTTGAGTCGATGGATGTGGCAATTTTGCCGGAGGACCAAGGGCGCTTTGTGGAACAATTGCTGATTCTCTACAAACAACGCAACACCTCGAGTCGGCGCGGGGAAGAAGAGGTGCCGGACGGTTTGCTGGCTTTGGGCATCTCCAAAAAAGAGTGGCGCGTTCTGCAATATATTATTGATGGTAAGAGCAACGACGACATCGCTCAAACCATGTTTATAGCCGTTAGTACGGTGAAGACCCATATCAACAACTTGTATAAGAAACTCTCGGTCGTGAATCGCAAAGAAGCGATTTTGGTGGGGCGAGACTTAGCAACAGCAAGTTAGCAGAACAGGCTAGAAGGTCTGCTTTGGATTGCCGGTTAAAAATCCACCTGTTAATAGTTCAACCGAGTGGGGCATGGCATCATCCGTTCTGCGGCTCTAAACTAAAGGAGTACCTCAATATTGGTCTCTGTTGAGGTTGTTTCGTTGATTGGTAGTTTTTGGGTCTGCCCTTATCGGGCGGACCCTTTTTTTTTGCTGACCGATGCTTTGGCCTTGCTTAGAAGGGTTTGACCACCACTAATACGACAATGGCTACCAGGGCTAAGACTGGCGCCTCGTTAAACCAACGAAACCAGACGTGACCACGAGTGTTTGTGCCGGCGCGGAACTGTTTGAGTATGGCCCCGCACCAGAAATGATACGCCACAACGGCCGCGACCAGAGTGAGTTTAGCGTCCATCCAGCCGCCTTGGAGCAAGCCCGGGTTCAGGTATAGCATCCAGCTGCCAAACACCAAGGCCAAGACCATCGCAGGCGTCATGATGCCCCGATATAGCTTGCGTTCCATTAAGCTAAAGCGTTCCTGCGACACTCTGTCGGTGGCGTCAGCATGGTAAACAAATAAGCGAGGTAAATAGAATATCCCAGAAAACCAGGCGATTACGAAGACGATATGAAACGCCTTAAGCCATAAAAACATCACGAATACGAGCCTCCATCGAGTATTGATAAATTAGACTGCAGTTAAGGTGGCCGGGTAATGAGGCCGAATCAGTCTGTGCTCAACGCCCCGTGAAGCCCGTCAAACTGATACTTTTTCTCACCAGCGCTAAGTGAGGCTGCTCAGCAGGGCTGGACAGCCCTGTTCCAAAAGCCGTTTTTTAGGCGCTTAGCGAGTGTTAATAAGCAATTGGATCATACTCGTTTATCTTACTATTTGTTATGATGACCGGGCTACCCAGCCAATAATCGGTTTTTGGGCGTATTTTGCAAAGTCAGGGGTTTGTGCATGGGTCAAGTTAAAGGCAGGGTGCTGGAAAATTTAGTCGTAGTACCCCATCGCCCGTGGCGTCGTTTTATATATATCGTGCTGACATTGTTAACCATGGCTGCTGGTGTCTATACTTCATATTGGTATGGTATAAGTCAGGGTATTGGTCAGGAAAAGGTCCTGTATCAGCAGCGGCAGCAGCTACAGATTGAGCTATTGGAAAGTATAGGCCGGGAAGATGAACTGCGTCAGCTGGTGGCAGTGCTCGAAAATGCCACCTTCGTAGACAAAGAATCGGTTGACGGGGTTCGACAGACCAACCGTGAACTAACCGATCGGATTGCCCAACTAGAAGAAGATGTCTCGTTATATCAGGGCATTATGTCGCCGTCGGTGAACGCCGCCGGTTTGACGATTCAGGAAGTCACCCTGGTGAAAACCGCGAGCGCAAACCGCTATCGATTTAAGGTGATGTTAACGCAGGTCGGCAATAATTCCAGCTATCTGCGCGGCTTTGTCGGGGTGACTATTGTCGGGGTACAGGGTGACACTGTCACCGCCTACCCCCTGAAAGACCTATCAATAGACATAAGCGATACCGAAATCAAGTTTCGTTATCGCTACTTTCAGGACTTTACCGGTGAACTGGTCTTGCCTGAAAATTTTACGCCTGATCAACTTCAGGTCATAGCTCAATCTGTAGGCGATAAGCCCGCGCGATTGGAAAAAGCGTATATCTGGTCAGATTTGGAGACTGGAAACAATGTGGGGCAGTGAAAAAACCGTGGGTAAAAATGTAACGCTAATTACAGCAAAAGCAGAAATACTGGGTGATATTCGAATTTCCGAGGCATTGCAGATCGAGGGTGCTATAAAAGGCAATATCCTTGCAGATCCGGACAGTAACGCGGAAGTGACCATTGGTGTCAAAGGGATCGTGGAAGGCGAGATCCGAGCACCACACGTGGTGATTAACGGCGAAGTTAAGGGCGATGTCTATTCTTCCGAACACATTACGCTGAATAAGAACGCACTGGTTACGGGCGATGTTCACTACGTGATGATGGAAATGGTGATGGGTGCCAAGGTTAATGGCAAGCTGTTGCATGTCACCAGTGAGCAGGGCAAGAAAGCGAAAAAGGATCCGATCAGTATGATCGAACCTGTGAACCTATCTGCTGTAGAATTAAACAAATAGTGTAAAGTAGCAGCTAATAGTTGACTGTTTTGCTCAGGTATTCATAATCCAGCGTCTATTAGAGAGGGTATTCTTATGACTGATGTGGCAGATGCTGTAGCGGAAGCATTAAATATTACGGCCTCGGCGGTCAGTAAGGTTCGGGAGTTAGTGGTCGAAGAGCATAATGCCGACCTTATGTTGCGTGTGTTTGTTACCGGAGGGGGTTGTGCCGGTTTTCAGTACGGCTTTACGTTCGATGAATCAACCGACGATGACGACACCCTGATTGAAAAAGAAGGTATCCGCTTTGTGATTGATTCTTTAAGTGTTCAATACTTGGGCGGTTCTACGGTCGACTATTCCGAAGGCTTGGAAGGCAGCCGGTTTGTTATTCAAAACCCAACCGCATCGACAACCTGCGGCTGTGGCTCGTCATTTGCCATCTAGTGCCCGTTAGCCAGGGCGGTGGCCAATGCTCTGCCATTTGGCGCTTCCGAGATGGGTCGATACAGTGGCGATGACCTCTTGAAACATCTGCCACTGTCGTTCAGATAGAGGCAAAAATCCCAGTTATTTCTCAGAACTACGCATTGCTCAGCGTTCTGCTGGGGGGCGCACTTGTTGAAGCGCTCCCAGAGCCTGACGCAAAAAAAAGCCCTACAGGCGCGCAGGGCTATTAGTATTTTGCTGTTCTGACGGCAGCACTGGGCGTTATTCAAAATCACCTGCAGCAGCGAAACCCTCATCGAAAACGCTCAACTGACCGATCATATTGGTTGAGTAATTCTGAAAATCGTCTCGATATTCGCCAGCAAGTGGCCGAGCAGTTGGTAATTTAACCGTTTGCGGATTCTTGTGCACGCCATTGACCTGGAACTCATAATGTAGATGGGCCCCGGTTACGCGGCCGGTTGCGCCGACATACCCGATGACCTGGCCCTGTTTGATGCGGTTACCTACCTTGGTGTACTTGGAAAACTTACTCATATGAGCGTATAGGGTGCGGATATTTGCGCCATGCTGAATTACCACAACAT
>NZ_CP011797.1:3440000-3460000 GCF_002795845.1 Reinekea forsetii | reverse complement strand
TACTCCTGATTGACCGATAGTGAACAAGTACCGTGAGGGAAAGGCGAAAAGAACCCCTGTGAGGGGAGTGAAATAGATCCTGAAACCGTATACGTACAAGCAGTGGGAGCCCCATCACAAAGCGACTTTGCGGAGTCCTTTGGTCTGATGGCTAAAGGAAACATTGGCGAAGCGCAGCTTCGCGAATGCAACCGGCAAAGCAGGCAGTGAGGCCGCTTTGTGATGGGGTGACTGCGTACCTTTTGTATAATGGGTCAGCGACTTACATTTTGTAGCAAGGTTAACCGAATAGGGGAGCCGTAGGGAAACCGAGTCTTAACTGGGCGTCTAGTTGCAAGGTGTAGACCCGAAACCGAGTGATCTAGCCATGGGCAGGTTGAAGATTGAGTAACATCAATTGGAGGACCGAACCGACTACCGTTGAAAAGTTAGCGGATGACCTGTGGCTGGGGGTGAAAGGCCAATCAAACTCGGAGATAGCTGGTTCTCCTCGAAAACTATTTAGGTAGTGCCTCGGACGAATACCACTGGGGGTAGAGCACTGTTTGGGCTAGGGGGTCATCCCGACTTACCAACCCCATGCAAACTCCGAATACCAGTGAGTACTATCCGGGAGACACACGGCGGGTGCTAACGTCCGTCGTGAAAAGGGAAACAACCCAGACCGTCAGCTAAGGTCCCAAAGTTTTGGTTAAGTGGGAAACGATGTGGGAAGGCTCAGACAGCTAGGAGGTTGGCTTAGAAGCAGCCACCCTTTAAAGAAAGCGTAATAGCTCACTAGTCGAGTCGGCCTGCGCGGAAGATATAACGGGGCTCAAACCAAACACCGAAGCTACGGACTTGTGTATTTATACATGAGTGGTAGAGGAGCGTTGTGTAAGCCGTTGAAGGTGAGTTGAGAAGCTTGCTGGAGGTATCACAAGTGCGAATGCTGACATGAGTAACGATAATGCGAGTGAAAAACTCGCACGCCGAAAGATCAAGGTTTCCTGTTCAACGTTAATCGGAGCAGGGTGAGTCGGCCCCTAAGGCGAGGCTGAAGAGCGTAGTCGATGGGAAACAGGTTAATATTCCTGTACTTCAATACAGTGCGAAGGGGGGACGGAGAAGGCTAGGTGATCCGGGCGTTGGTAGTCCCGGTTTAAGCGTGTAGGCTGAGTGTTTAGGAAAATCCGGACACTCACTAAGGCTGAGGCGTAATGACGGTGATCCCACGGGATCCGAAGTCACTGATGCCATGCTTCCAGGAAAAGCCTCTAAGCTCCAGCTGTATTGGAACCGTACTCCAAACCGACACAGGTGATCAGGTAGAGAATACCAAGGCGCTTGAGAGAACTCGGGTGAAGGAACTAGGCAAAATGGTGCCGTAACTTCGGGAGAAGGCACGCCCAGGCTGGTGATGAGACTTGCTCTCTGAGCTGACTTGGGCCGAAGATACCAGGCCCCTGCGACTGTTTACTTAAAACACAGCACTCTGCAAACACGAAAGTGGACGTATAGGGTGTGACACCTGCCCGGTGCCGGAAGGTTAATTGATGGGGTTAGCGTAAGCGAAGCTCTTGATCGAAGCCCCGGTAAACGGCGGCCGTAACTATAACGGTCCTAAGGTAGCGAAATTCCTTGTCGGGTAAGTTCCGACCTGCACGAATGGTGTAACGATGGGGGCGCTGTCTCCACCCGAGACTCAGTGAAATTGAAATCGCGGTTAAGATGCCGTGTATCCGCGGCTAGACGGAAAGACCCCGTGAACCTTTACTATAGCTTCACACTGGACTTTGATGTTATTTGTGTAGGATAGGTGGGAGGCTTTGAAGCTGTGACGCTAGTTGCAGTGGAGCCAACCTTGAAATACCACCCTGATAACATTGAGGTTCTAACGTCGGCCTCGAAACGAGGTTACGGACCGTGTGTGGTGGGTAGTTTGACTGGGGCGGTCTCCTCCTAAAGAGTAACGGAGGAGTACGAAGGTGCGCTAAGCATGGTCGGAAATCATGCGGTTAGTATAATGGCATAAGCGCGCTTGACTGCGAGACGGACAGGTCGAGCAGGTACGAAAGTAGGTCATAGTGATCCGGTGGTTCTGTATGGAAGGGCCATCGCTCAACGGATAAAAGGTACTCCGGGGATAACAGGCTGATACCGCCCAAGAGTTCACATCGACGGCGGTGTTTGGCACCTCGATGTCGGCTCATCACATCCTGGGGCTGAAGCCGGTCCCAAGGGTATGGCTGTTCGCCATTTAAAGTGGTACGCGAGCTGGGTTTAGAACGTCGTGAGACAGTTCGGTCCCTATCTGCCGTGGACGTTGGAAAATTGAGAAGAGCTGCTCCTAGTACGAGAGGACCGGAGTGGACGAACCTCTGGTGTTCGGGTTGTCATGCCAATGGCATTGCCCGGTAGCTAAGTTCGGACGGGATAACCGCTGAAAGCATCTAAGCGGGAAGCCCCCTTCAAGATAAGTTTTCCCCGAGGCTTTAAGCCTCCTGAAGGGCCCAGTAAGACTAACTGGTTGATAGGCAGGGTGTGTAAGCGTTGTGAGGCGTTGAGCTAACCTGTACTAATTGCCCGTGCGGCTTGGCCATATAACGCCGAAGTGGTTTGAGCTGTTGGTAGTTCAGAGATACGCTGAAAGAAAAGAACGACCAAGATGAGTTGAGCAGTATCCGGAAGTTGAGAGCTTTTTTAGTACCCAATTGCGTAGAGCGTGCGCTGTCACCCGACAGACACGAGCTATGACAACCAGTTTGCTTGACGAACATAGAGCGTTGGAACCACCTGATCCCATACCGAACTCAGAAGTGAAACGACGTATCGCCGATGGTAGTGTGGGGTCTCCCCATGTGAGAGTAGGTCATCGTCAAGCTCCTAAAAAGAAAACCCTGATCGGAAACGGTCGGGGTTTTTGCTATGCGTGGGACTCTCACACGGGTAGACCCACTTTTTAGTGGGCTCGGGTTGCCGCATCACGCGAGGCGTCGCACCGCCCCCTGTGAGAGTAGGTCATCGTCAAGCTCCTAAAAAAACGAAAAACCCGCAGTCTAACGGCTGCGGGTTTTTTTATGCCTGCTAGAAAGACCTTGTAGGCAGCAGCAATCTGATGCCCATAAGCGCAACCTGAAAGGCGGCTCGCTCGACCCGATGTCTAGTTACCCGTCCCAGCAGACCTGTTAGAATAAAACCTTAGAACACTGATGCAGATGGCCGCCGTGAATCCGAATACGCAACACCAACTTAAAAACGACTATCTGACCGCTATGGGGGTCACGCCTTGGTACCCGCGCGTTATCCTGGCCAATGCCCTGAGCCCTCTGCAGCAGCCGACGATGATCGGAGAGCCCGATAAAGAAGCCCAACCTGTGATCCCCTTAGTCGAGCTAGCGTCCAGTGCCGTCACGACGCCATCGGCACAGCTGAACCCTCACGAGCACAACAGCGTTAGGCCCTCGGAAATGGGCACGGCAAGTGAGTTAAACGGCCCTGTGGCCGCTTCGGCCGTTTTACCGGCCAGCGTAACTGATAACACAGCGGCCATACGCTTTGGACTTGGTATCTATGTGCTGGGCGATTGGTTAGTGGTGAGTTCGTTGGTGAGCGGTCACGAACAAACGCAAGATGTTGCATTCCGGCTCATCGCCAACCTGCTCAGGGCCATGACTGGCAATCAGTATGAGTTTAAGCATCACCATGAAATAGCCTGGCCCTTTTTTAGCAACGCCAATGCGGAGCAAGGGTTGGATGCGGCTAAGCACTACGTATTAGGAGTGCTTCAGCAACATGCTGAGACACATCAAACCACCCACCTGCTGGTATTGGGTGGCGTCTTGTCGAAGTTGAATGGCTGGGAGGGCGCGCATGGCACTGAATTGGGCATGCAGCGCTTGGTCTTACCGTCTGTGTATCGAATGATCTCCGAACCAATGGAGAAAGCCAAGGCGTGGCAACTGATTCGCGCGGCTGGCCTGGGCCAATGACCCTAAGCCTGGTACCGGCTTTAGCTAGTGAATTGCCCTACCTAGCGCAGCTGTCTAGCCAATCGTTAGATTCAACTCTGGGCTCTGACGCCCTCCAGTCATACCTAATCCAACAAGCGTTATTTTCCTTGCACGCCGAAGGCCAACCGATTGGTCTTTTGGTCCAGCAGGTCGTGTTGGACGAGGCGGAATTAATACAGATTTTGATCGATCCCCTGTTCTGCGGTCGGGGCTTTGCCGCTTCGGCGTTGACATATTGGCATCGTGGCCTGGCTCTACAAGGAGTCAGCCGAGTGGTTCTAGAAGTGCGGCAAACCAACATGCCCGCCTTAGCGCTCTATCAACGCGCAGGTTATCAATCGGTTGGCATGCGCAAAAACTATTATCATTACGCTGACAGCCTGGTAGATGCTTGGGTAATGGCGCTAAACCTGCCAGCAGGTCCGCAAGGGGCGTAGCTCCGATTTTCATCTTATGACTTTTGTCGGATGACACAGTTACCAGTCATGTTAATTTAGCCGAACCATTGGAACAGGAGATTCATATGAACTCGGCTAAGTATGAAGTGGTTAGAAACGGTATTTCGTTCGGCTCGGCGTTGGCCATTGCCATCTCGTGGACGGCTCACAAATCGATAATTTGGGCCATCATCCATGGCTTCTTAGGTTGGTTCTACGTTGTGTTTTACGCGCTCTTCCGTTAGCGCGAAACGGGATCTCTGCGCTCAATAGTCCTAACTGGTCTCCCGTATATGTAATGTGGTTGGTAACAGGATGCTTGCATGGTTATCTGGATCTAACACCATCATTGCCGCCAAACGGCCCTTTTTCAATACTAGGCTGATAGACAGTACTGACTTCCGGATGATTGCGCCGGGCTGCCGGTATGTCGTCGAAACCGACAATCTTCAGCTCACCAGGAACGCCAATCTGCAGTTCGCGTGCTACAGCAATGGCTGCCAACGCGAGTTGGTCAGACATACAGAGCAATGCGACAGGTCTAGGGCTTGCTGCTAATGCCGACCGCACGGCTTGGATACCTTCTTGCCAGGTGCTTTCTTCGACACTCCAAATAAGCTCTGAAGGTATCGGCCGATCCACTTCAAACCCGGCAGCCAGATAAGCCTCGAGACGTTGACGGGAGACTGACAGGGTCGACTCCAACAGCGGATGTTCATCCAGCCTTAAGACGCCAGAATCGTGGGTCAGACGCAGACCAATAACGGCAATGGGGCCAACTGTAGTAGAGAAGATATGACGAGCGGCCGCAAGGGCCCCACCGTAGTTGTCGACGTTGAGTGACAGGTGGTTGAGTAAACTGAAGTCTACGGTGACCATCGGTTTGTGTTGTTTTTCGATCCGCTTAATCAGCTCCAAGTCGCGCGGTGGACCGTAAAGGATGTAGCGCTCAGGGATGGTTTCCAATGATTTCTCTTTATAGAACTCGTTTCGACCGGGCATCAACAGCATGTTGAACTGGGCATCGTCGAGCACTTGAGCCACACCCTGGAGGAATTCTATGGCACACGGATCGGTAAAATTGTAAGCCAGCTTATCGGCCAACATGACCCCGACAACACTGGTCGCACCGGTGCGTAGACTGCGCGCGGCAGCATTAGGGCCATGGTAGCCAAGCCGTTCGCATTCACTGAGAATCCGCAGCCTTAATTCCTCGGATAACTGGTCGGGACGACCAAAGGCATTCGACACCGTGGCGCTGGATACACCTAGCAGGGCGGCCACTGACTTGAGGGTCAGTTTTTTGTTGTTCGCTTTATCAACCATCGGACATCTCTTATTCGGTAGCAAGGTGGACGAACCATTACTTGCGCAACGACGGGTTATGAACTTTTTTCTAGCTTGCTGCCGTGCCGTGCGTCGAGCCCTGTTATAGCCCTCCTAGCAGCCATAGCTGCTGAAAGGCCGCTAACTCGAGACCCTCACTTGCTGTCAAAGGTTGATCCAAAAGCAGGTCATTGGCCTGGCCTGCGAGGCCGAGGCGTAAACATTGGTTAGCATCGAGGTGGCATCTATGCTCTGAGAAATTAGCGACAACGACTAGTGTCTGGCCTTGGTATGTGCGGCTAAAGGCAAACACACTCTCGGCGACAGAGGGTAACACGACGACGTCGCCAAAACCGAACACTGGATGAGAACGACGCAGTTCAATAAGATTTACCAGGCCGGTGAAAACCTGGTTTTGAGGGCTATTGTTGACCGATCTCTGATCGGCACCGGTGTTGGCAAAACGGACTCGATGTACCCAGCGGCTGTCGTTATGGTGATTCGGATCTGCTCGATAACTATAGTCATTAAGCATGCCCACCTCATCACCAAGATAAATAAGGGGGATGCCCTTAAAGGCCAGCACAATGCCATGCATGAGCAAGATACGCTTAATAGCGTGGTCCGTTGAGCTTCCCGTGAGCAGGGCCTGTTCCAAGCCACAGAGGGAGGCGAGCGTGCCGGAGATGCGACAATCGCCGGTATTGGGATCGGCCTGAAAGGGAACACCGGCGGCAAAGGTACCGGGAAACTGACCGGTATAGAATTGATTCAAGAAATAACGATGATCTTGAGGATTGATGCCAACACTCCAAGCATCGGCATCGGCAAATGCCCAACCAATATCATCATGACAACGAAGATAGTTAACCCATACGGTATCAGCGGGCAGTCCACTGCGTGCTTGGGTGCCGGCAATCAACAATTTGGTCTGACGTGTGGCCAGGGCCTCCCACATCAGGGCCATCAGGTTGGGGTTATAGGAAACCGGACATTCATCGGCACTAATGTATTTAACCACCTCATCCGGGGCCACAATGGCTTCAGACTTCAATACCACACCTGGAGCGGCAAGGCGCAAAAAGGCATTAAAGGCCTGAATCAGGCGATGAGCGTTGGGCAGGTTCTCGCAATTGGACTCGGGCTGTTTCCAGGTAAACGCAAGGGCATCCAGTCGAATAACATCGGCACCAGCATCGACCAATTTGAGCATTTCACTGCACATCGCGGTATAGACTTCGGGGTTCTGATAATTTAAGTCCCACTGGTAATCGTTAAAGGTGGTCCAGACCTCCGCCTGCAGCTCTTCATTCCAGGTGAAGCAACCCGCGCGTTTGTCGGGAAAGATATCGCGTAGATATCGACTATAGGGGGCTTTGTCGGCAGGATCGCGGAACAGCCAATAGTAGGCCTGGTAGCGCACATCGCCAGCCTTGGCCAACAAAGCCCATTGGTGTTGATCGGAGGTGTGATTGAACACGAAGTCCAGCACCAGGCGAATCTTATTATCGTGTAACGCCGCCGCGACGGACTTTAGCTGAGCCAGTGTGCCAATCCGTGGATTCAACTTGCCATAGTCTTTAATGGCATAACCGCCGTCGTTGTCGCCCTCTGGCACGTCAAAAAATGGCATAAGGTGTAGGTAACCGACACCCAAGTCCGTTAAATAGGGTATCTGGCTCTGTAGTTTGCGTAAATTACCGGCAAACAGATCAACATAGCCGGTCGCACCAATGGTTTGCTCGCTCTGGAGCCAGTCATTGTGTTCAGCCTGGTAGACTCGATGGTCCTCTGATGCGTCCATCCACGCCTGCGCTGCCTTTACCAGTGTCTGTTCAAGATGGAAATAGAAATCCCATTGCGCACCGTATAGATCGACCAAACAGCTGTATAGTTGCGCAAAATCTTGCTGCAAAGCTTGCTGGAAAACCGGCAAACGGTGACGGTTTTTATGGCGAGCATAGCGTTTAGCCACGGTCGGCCAGAGGCGTTCCAGAGCGATAGCGGCACAATGGCTGACGGATTGGTCGAACGGCATAGGTTCAATTCTCTAAAGTTGGGGGCTGCCCATCAAGGCGATTTTTTTGGCCTAGGCCCCGCTCGGGCGGAACTCAGGCCGGGCGATAGCTTGGGCTAACCGCCTTTGACAGAACCTGCCAAGAGTCCGCGCACGAAGTACTTCTGCATTGATAAAAAGACGATCACGGGAATCGCGATGGATATGAAAGCGCCACTGGTCAAGATTTCCCAGTTGTCGCCGCGAGAGCCGAGCAACTCGATCAATTGCTGTGTCATTACTGTCTTGTCTTCACCCTGACCTAAGAATACCGCGGCCACCAATAGGTCGTTCCAGGTCCAGAGGAATTGGAAAATAGCGAAGGAGGCCAGGGCGGGCATCGATAGGGGTAAGATCATTTTCACAAAAATTTGAAAATGGGTCGCGCCATCCATATAGGCCGACTCGATTATATCTTTGGGCAAACTCGCCATATAGTTACGCAGTAAATAGATCGCCAATGGCAAACCAAAGCCGGTGTGCGCGAGCCACACCGTGACATAGGATTTCGACGGCACATCCAAAACACTACCGATCAGGGCAAAGAGTCTTAACACGGGAATTAAACTCATCTGCAACGGCACCACGATCAGACCGATGATCATCGCCAAGAAGAAGAAGCGTCCTTTAAAATCCATCCAAGCCAGAGCATAGGCGGCAAAGGCGGCAATCAGGATCGGCACAAAGGTCGCGGGTAGAACCACGGTCAAGGTATTGATAAAGGCCCTGCCGACTCCCTCGGAGGAGAGAACTTCACGGTAGTTATCCAGACCGAAGCGGGGCGGATAGTCGGCACCAAAGAACAGTCGTGGCCCGCGTTTATGGGTGAATTTCTCGCTCGAATGCCACACCACCGTTCCATCTTGTGCCACCAGAAGGGTTGAGTTTTTATTGAATTGAGCCTCAAGATCGGGTGCGTTGGCCGTTAAATCATCTGCCCGAAGCCCCCAGCTGGTCACCCGATTCTGGGCACCCTGATCAAACAATTGGGTGCGGATCTCATAGCCATCGGCTACCTCAATCTGGTCGGCAGCAACTGGCAAGCGAAAGACTTCACTTTGCGAATTGGTGATCAGAGCAGTCCACCAACCCGAGGTGGTCAATTGATCCTTATCGCGCACAGAGCTGACCAATAGGCCGAGCGTTGGCAGAGTCCAGATGGTGACCAATAAAATTATAATGGAGTGCTTAATAAAACGCGCTGTTCTCGACTGCCGTGCGTCCAATGACATATGGGTCTCCTATTGCTCGCTGTTGCGCGCAGATCTGATGTTGTAAATCATGATCGGCATTACCGCCAACATGAGTATCACCGCGACGGTGCTGGCTGTACCGGAATTGCCGTTGCGGAACATCTCGTTGTACATCAGGTTAGCCAGTACCTGCGAACCCCACTGGCCATTGGTCATGGCATAGACGATATCAAATACCTTCAGCACCAGAATGGTAATGGTGGTCCAGACCACAACGATAGTGGGCCAGATCTGGGGGACAACAATCTTGAAAAATATTTGCGTTTGGCTGGCTCCTTCCATCATGGACGCCTCGAGCGTGTCTTCTGGCACACCCCGAATAGCAGCGCCTAAGATGACCATGGCAAAGCCCGTTTGGATCCAAATCAGGATAACCATCAGAAAAAAGTTGTTCCAAAATTGGATGCTGATCAAGGCTTTGGGTTCACCACCAAAGAGCATAATGACGGCATTAACCAAGCCGATTTGATCGGCGTCTGGGCCGCGAAAATCGTAAACAAACTTCCAAATAATGGAGGCACCGACAAACGAAATCGCCATCGGCAAGAAAATAAGGGTACGGGCAAATTGGCCCCACCAGATTCGATCGGTCAGATACGCAATGGTTAGACCGAAAATTGTTGCCATTGTCGGCACGAAGAATAACCACATCAAGTTATTGATTATTGAGGTTATAAAACCGGTGTTGTTGAAGGCCCAAATATAGTTGGCCAAACCGACGAAGCTTTCACCTTCACGGTCCCAGAAGGACAGTTGTAGGGATTTAAGAACGGGGTAGATTAGGAATACCGTTAAAAATAATAGCGCCGGACCAATAAAGATCCAGGGTCGTATCTGTTCGCGTAACTTGTCGCGTCGATATTGTTTTTCGTTTGACTGGCCATTGTCACCAAAGACCTTATCAATCAATAGATTAGAGCCGACAAAAAACAGGATGGTCCCGCCGATGGCGAAAAAAATCGCCGTAAAGGCGAAAAGAATTTGTTGCAACACCGCAATACTCCTTCTGTAAAAAAACCGCCCCAAAGAAGGGGCGGTTTAGCGGGTTGGTGTTACTTGATTTCGTTCCAGCTAGATTGGATTTCGTCGGCAACTGTCTTAGCGCTCATGCCACTAACGTAGTCAACCATACCGGTCCAGAATGAACCGGCACCAATGGCACCCGGCATCAGGTCAGAACCGTCGAAGCGGAAGGTTGTTGCATTAAGCAGAATCTCACCTTGACGACGCAAGGAATCACTCTGATAGAGGGCCGTATCGGCACCCTTATGAGCGGTCAGGAAGCCACCTTGAGACATCCAGAGCTCATGTGCCAATGGTGTCATCAGGTATTCCAATACCGCATTGGTTGCTTTGTTTTCTTTGGTAACCGTGACCACGGTACCGGCACCCAGAACTGGCTTGCCTAAGTCTTTGGACTCGTAAGCAGGGAAGTAAAAGAAATCAGCATCTTCGCCGACCACAGTACCTTCTGGGAAGAAGGCTGGGATAAAGCTGGCTTGACGGTGCATAAAGCACTTAGCCGGTACGCTGAACAAGTCTTTCGGGCTGTCGCGGAAATCGGTGGTACCGACTGCCGACACGCCACCGGCGACATACTTTGGATTCTTAGCGAATTCACCAAAGGCGTCGATCGCACTGACGACACGAGGATCGTTAAATGGAATGTCGTTGGCAACCCACTGATCGTATACCGCAGGTGATTGAGTCCGCAACATCATGTCTTCAACCCAATCGGTAGCAGGCCAGCCAGTAGCCGCACCTGAACCCAGACCGATACACCAAGGTGTTTGGCCGTCAGCAACCATCTTATCCGACAGAGCCATCAGCTGTTCCATGGTCTCAGGGATTTCATAGCCGTAATCAGCGAAGTTATCGGGTGAATACCAAACCAGGCTCTTCAGATCGACACGGAAGAATACGCCGTAGAAGTTGTCCTGGCCGGCTTTGTTCTTGTACGTGGCCAAATCGACCCAGCTTTGACCGGCTGCGTAGTCTTTTAATACCGCGTTCTTGATCTTATTAGAAACCGGGGTTAATAGGTCGCGTGAGGCCAGGTCTTTGGCCAGGCCCGGCTGTGGGAAAACAGCCATGTTCGGCGGTGTGCCCGCGGTGGTGTCAATCAGGATCTGCTGCTCAAAGCTATCGGAACCCGTGTATTGGATTTTAGCACCGGTTGCTACTTCGAAATGAGACAAGATGCTACGGAACACATCATCTTCAGGGGCCAACCAGGCGCCTGTGATGGTGACGGTTTCGCCGGACAAATCCATGGATTTAAATTTGTCTAAGTTAGCCCAGTTAAAATCTCCGCTGCCCATTTTCGGCATTTCAGAGAAAGCAGCGCTGGCTACAGCGGCTGTGATCGCCAAGGCGACGGATGTTTTTTGCCATGTTTTCATTGGTTTTGCCCTTCTTGTTATTATCGTCTGTGAACAACGTCTTTTTGAATCGCTCAGTGAGCTTAATCGATTAAGAAGAAATTGCCACCTTCTTTATAGATCGTTTTGTTATTTATAAAATGCTTTATATACCTGAACTTAAACGATTAAGAATGTTGATCAATGGCTGGGGAAAACCACAGAGCTAGTCGAGGTGGTAGCGCTTCAAGCGGGCAAGCTCAGGGCGGGTGGCCAGGATCAGGGCACGAATCGGGGCTGGATGCCCCTCGATGGTCAGGCTGGGATCCTCAGGATTCAAGTAGTCGGCCAGGCTTTGGCCAGGTTTCCAGTCGGAGGGGCGCTGCTCGTCCGTCGAGGTGGTTGATTGATCGACTAGACGAATATTTTCGAAGCCCATTTTTTCCAGCCACTGCACCAGGGTCGGCACCGTGGGCAGAAACCAGACATTGTTCATGCGCGCATAGCGGCCAATAGGTACCAGCGACTCGCCGACCTGGCCTTGGATAACCAGGGTCTCGAGCACTAATTCGCCGCCGGGGCGCAAGGCGCCGCGTAATTCGGCTAGATGATCCAGGGGGGAGCGCCGGTGATAGAGCACACCCATGGAAAAAACGGTGTCAAAAATCCCCAAGTTAGGTGGTAAACTTTCCAGTGTAAAGGGCAATACCGTATGGCTCGGATCCTTGATATAGCGATTGACCGCTAGGTGCTGCACAACCGATAGCCAGGAGGGGTCGATGCCAGCAACGGTCGCCGCCCCAGCCGCCTTCATGCGCCAACCGTAGTAGCCGTTGCCACTGCCGACATCGAGCACATGGCGGCCGCGCAGATCGCTGAGGTGGTTGGCAATGCGGTCCCACTTCAGGTCGCAGCGCCACTCGGCGTCGATATCGATATCAAAAAATCGGAAGGGTCCTTTACGCCAAGGCATCAGCGCCTTGAGCGCGCTATTGAGCTGCGCGCCAGCATCACCGACCGGACCGTTGATGGTGACCACGCGGTCGAGCTCGACGCTGTTCGCGCTTATGCTCGGCAAGGTCTCTAGGGCCGTTAGCAGGCGCGCGAGGTTGCCATCGTTGAGTTGGTCCCAGGTTTGTTGCAACTGGGCGGCCAGGGGCTCGCACCAAGGTTCTAGGCGGGTATTACGGATGTGGTCGATAAAAGGCAGGTAATTAATCATTTGATGGCTATAAAGGACGCAAAGTTAAAGGATTGAAACCATTGGCTTACTTGGCCGAAGCCAGCCAGCTCAAGGCGTTGAATGTGGTCTTGGGCCGTTTCCGGGATCAGCACGCGCTCGATGGCCTGGCGCTTTTGTCCGATTTCCAGATCACTGTAACCGTTGGCGCGTTTGAAGTCGTGATGATGTCTTATCAGGAGTTCTTCATGCTTGGCGTCCGCGAAGGCCAGCTTTTCCGAAAGGACCAGCGCCCCTCCGGGCAGCAGGCCGTCATAGATACGCTTGATGGTGCTCAACCGTTGCGTCAAGGGAACAAACTGGAGGGTGAAATTCAACACCGCAAAGCTGCAGTTTTCGATAGCCAACTCGGTGATATCGGCACAGAGGGTTTCAACCGGAATCGGTGACTCTTCTAAATCCAGGAAATCGGTACTCCGGGCCAGCATGGCGGCAGAATTATCGACCGCGATAATGGTTACCCCGGGGGCATGGATGCGATGGCGCATGGCCAGCGTCGCGGCCCCGAGCGAACTGCCTAGGTCGTAAATACGGCTGTTCGGCTGAGCATAACGCTCTGCGAGGATGCCGATGGTGCCGATAATATGGCTGTAGCCGGGCACCGATCGTTTGATCATATCGGGAAACACTCGCGCAACCTGATCATCAAAGCGAAAATCGGCTAGATTTTGCTGAGGATTGGCATATATCTTATCGGTTTCTTGGCTCATGACAGAGATAAATTCGGCGCTGAAGGCCGGCCATTGTACCTTTCCTTCAGCTATTTGCGTAGATCGGTTCGAAAAGATTGCTAGAGTAGGTATACTGCGCGGCCTGATTTTAATGATTACGAGTATTTCCATGTCTTTGATTGCTGATGAAGTCGCTAAACGGCGCACTTTTGCGATTATTTCGCACCCCGATGCAGGTAAGACAACCATTACCGAAAAGGTCCTCTTGTTCGGCAATGCCATCCTGCAGGCCGGTACTATCAAGGGTAAAAAGTCGGGCCAGCACGCCAAGTCGGACTGGATGGACATGGAAAAAGAACGGGGTATCTCGATCACCACCTCGGTGATGCAGTTCCCCTATGCTAACAAGCTGATCAACCTGCTCGACACCCCGGGTCACGAAGACTTTTCAGAAGACACCTATCGAACGCTCACCGCGGTGGATTCGTGTGTAATGGTTATCGATGCGGCCAAGGGCGTGGAAGAGCGTACCATCAAGCTGATGGACGTCGCACGGATGCGTGAAACCCCCATCATCACCTTCATGAATAAGCTCGACCGCGACACCCGTGATCCGATCGATCTGATGGATGAGGTCGAAAATGTTTTAAAGATCAGTTGTGCACCCATCACTTGGCCCGTTGGCATGGGCAAGGAATTCAAAGGCATTTACCACCTGCTGCGCGATGAGGTCATCCTCTACCAGGCGGGCATGGGTCATACCATTCAGCACAGTCGCATCATAAAGGGCTTGGACAATCCCGAGTTGGACGGCGCCTTGGGCGAGTACGCCGATGAGTTGCGCGAGCAGATGCAGTTGGTTTTGGCCGCGGCGAACACCTTTGACTTGGAAGAATTTTTGGCCGGCCAGCTGACGCCGGTCTACTTTGGTACCGCCCTGGGTAACTTTGGCGTCGATCATATGCTTGACGGTTTGGTTGAATGGGCACCGTTGCCGCAGGCGCGCAACGCTGGCGATCTAATGGTGGCGCCAGACGAACCGGAGCTGAGCGGTTTTGTCTTTAAGATTCAGGCCAATATGGACCCCAATCATCGAGATCGGGTCGCCTTTATGCGGATCGTCTCGGGTAAGTACGAGAAAGGCATGAAGATGAAGCATGTCCGGACCGGCAAGGCCGTGCGTATCTCCGATGCCCTGACCTTCTTGGCGGGCGATCGTGCGACGGTGGAGGAGGCCTTCCCGGGTGATATTATCGGCTTACACAACCACGGTACCATCCAGATTGGCGACACCTTTACTCAGGGTCGAGATTTGAAGTTTTCGGGCATCCCCAACTTTGCCCCTGAATTGTTCCGTCGGATTCGGTTAAAAGACCCATTGAAAATGAAACAGTTGCAAAAAGGCTTGATGCAGCTGTCTGAAGAGGGGGCTGTCCAGGTCTTCCGGCCGATGAAAAACAATGACCTGATCGTCGGTGCCGTTGGCATGCTCCAGTTTGAGGTGGTGGCACACCGGTTGAAGTCAGAATATAAGGTTGAGGCGGTCTATGAGGCCATTACCGTGGCCACCGCGCGCTGGACATCCGGCATAGATGATCGGATCCTGCAGCAATTTATTACCAAGGCGCATGAGAATCTGGCGCTCGACGGGTCTAACAACTTGACCTACATCGCGCCGACCATGGTGAACCTTCAGATGGCACAAGAGCGCCACCCTGATATAGTGTTTCGCAAAACGCGCGAACATTAGGGGTTGCCATGATTGTGTACCTGTTAATCTTAGCAAGTATGACCGCTGGGGCCAGTACGTTGGTCTATACCGGTATTCAGATTGCCATACGAAATAAGCGCCTGGGTGTTCATGACGCCCGCGGCTTTTATATGGTTGCTCTGGTCTTCATCACCTTTGTGTTGACCAGTGTGGCCCATTATTGGGGTGATAGCCGCTTTGAAGCGAGCGCCGGCAGTGTCGGCTTTTCGGTGATTGGTATGCTATTCACCCTCTGTTGTAGCTTGGCCGGCCTTGGGTTCGGCCTTGTTAAATTGCAAGAAGTAGATCCATTCGAATAGAAATATTGGTTAGTTGGTTGAAAACTCACCAAAAAGTCTTGCGCGGGGAAAAAAGATTCAGTAAGATCCGCGCCCTCAATTTGGATTAACTTCCCCTGAGCCCCCCACTAATAAGGCGGAGTTAAATGAAAACATTTGTAGCAAAACCAGCTGAAGTTAAACGCGACTGGTACATAGTAGACGCCGAAGGGCTAACCTTGGGACGTATGGCGACTGAAATCGCTCGTCGCCTCCGTGGTAAGCACAAGGCAGAATTTACACCTCACGTTGATACTGGCGATTATATCGTTGTTATTAATGCTGAGAAAGTGCATGTGACAGGTCGCAAGGCTAAAGACAAGCAGTATTACCGCCACTCTGGTTACCCAGGTGGACTGAAGTCTATGAGCTTTGAGAAACTGATCGCGCACAAAGGCGAAAGCCCAATTGAATTGGCTGTGAAGGGTATGATTCCACGTAATCCTCTAGGCCGGGCCATGTTGAAGAAGCTGAAAGTGTATGTCGGAACAGAACACCCGCATACTGCACAACAGCCCAAAGAACTTAAGATTTAATGGGGAATGACATGACAGCTATTCAACAGAATTATGGTACCGGTCGCCGGAAAACATCTACAGCACGCGTATTTTTGCGTCCTGGAAACGGCGCAATTGTTATTAACAAGCGTACAATTGAGGAATACTTCGGTCGCGAAACATCTCGCATGATCGTTCGTCAGCCTCTAGACCTTGTTGATATGACTGAGAAGTTTGATCTTTACATCACCGTCGCCGGTGGTGGTTCAAACGGACAAGCAGGCGCAATTCGGCACGGTATTACTCGTGCTCTGATGGAGTACGATGAAAATCTTCGTCCTCAATTACGTGAAGCTGGTTTTGTTACCCGTGACGCACGTATGGTAGAGCGTAAGAAAGTGGGTCTGCGTAAAGCACGTAAGAAGCCACAGTTCTCCAAGCGATAAGTTTACCGAGAACTCTATTGCAAACCCGGGCTGGTCCCGGGTTTTTCTGTTTAGAGGGTGGCTTTAACCCCGTTTGCCGATCTTATTCGACCTGGGTCAAAGCTTTCCTTGTCAGAATCACCGAATTTCTTTAGTATTCGCGACATTTTCAGACATTAGATATACTAATTTCCTTTCACTCAGAGGGTGATAATAATGACGCATGACGGCGTAAATAAGGGTCGGCGGCGGTTCCTGTACATTGCTACCGGTGCCGTAGGCACAGTGGGTGCAGTGGGCGTGGCCACACCGTTCGTTAAATCATGGTTTCCCAGCGAGAAAGCTAAAGCAGTGGGTGCCCCGGTTAAGGTGGATATAAACGGTTTAAAGCTTGGGGAAATGGTTATCGCCGAATGGCGAGGCAAACCCATCTTTATCTTGCGACGCACCAAGGCAGTCATCGACTATTTGCGCGATGAGGGTCTGCGCAGTAAGTTAGCCGATCCCGATTCTGAAGTCGCTTCACAGCAGCCAGATTATGTGACCAGTGATGTACGCTCTTTAAGTGAAGAGCTGCTCGTGATCGAGGGCGTCTGTACGCACCTAGGCTGTTCACCCAAGTTTATTCCGGAATTAGAGCCCCAGCCATTTGACGCCAATTGGCAAGGTGGCTTCTTTTGCCCCTGCCATGGTTCGCGTTTTGACTTGGCTGGCCGGGTGTTTAGTGGTGTCCCGGCGCCATACAATTTGCAAATACCGCCCTATAGTGTTGATGGCGGTGTAGTTACAGTCGGTGAGGGTGCAGCATAATGAGTAAGAAACCAGCGATTTTGGAGTGGCTTGATCGGCGTCTCCCTGTGACCAATGCCTATGAAAAGCATATGTCCAAGTATTACGCTCCGATCAACTTTAATTTTTGGTATGTCTTTGGTCTGTTGGCTATGGTTGTCTTTATCAACCAGCTAATGACCGGTATCTGGCTGACCATGTCCTATACGCCGAGTGCCGAGGAAGCCTTTAATTCCGTCGAATACATCATGCGCGATGTTGAGATGGGTTGGTTGATTCGCTATATGCATTCGACCGGCGCGTCTTTCTTCTTCCTGACGGTTTACTTGCATATGTTTCGTGGCGTTTTATACGGCTCGTACCAAAAGCCGCGTGAGCTGATCTGGGTGTTCGGTATGTTTGTCTATCTGGTAATGATGGCTGAAGGCTTTATGGGCTATGTGTTGCCATGGGGTCAAACGTCCTATTGGGGCGCGCAGGTTATTATTTCACTGTTTGGCGCAATCCCGGTCATCGGCGACGGTCTGACCGAGTGGATTCGAGGCGACTTTTTGCTCTCCGGCATCACCTTGAATCGATTCTTTGCGTTGCATGTCATTGCCTTGCCGTTGGTGTTAGCGCTGTTGGTCGTGTTGCACGTCTTAGCGCTGCACGAAGTTGGCTCAAACAATCCCGACGGTATCGACATCAAGAAGCATATGGATGAGCGCGGTGTACCGCTAGACGGCGTGCCGTTCCACCCATACTTCACTGTCGGCAAATTGCCGCAGGTTGTGTTGTTCTTAATGGTATTTTGCGCGGTGCTTTTCTTTATGCCAGAAGGGGGCGGATACTTCTTAGAGCATCCAAACTTTGAGCCAGCGAATTCGCTGAAAACACCTGAGCATATTGCACCAACTTGGTATTACGGTGCGTTTTACTCGATATTGAGAGCGATCGATTTTCCGATATTCTTTATTAACGCAAAACTGGGTGGCTTTATGGCCATGGCCGGAGCCATCGCAATCCTCTTTGTCCTGCCTTGGTTGGACCGTAGCCCAGTGCGTTCATGGCGTTACAAGGGCTGGATGAGCCGCACCGCGATTGTCATGTTTGCTATCGCATTTGTCGTGCTCACCTATCTCGGTGGTCAGCCGGTGTCCTTCTGGAACGGCGTCGTGGCGAAGATTGGTACGGTTATCTACTTTTCCTTCTTCTTGCTGATGCCATTTTATACCAAATGGGAAAAAACCAAGCCTGTACCAGAGAGGGTCCCACGATGATCAAGAAAATACTGACGTTGGTGTGTGCGTCATGGTTGGCGACGTCTGCCATAGCGGCCGGCGGGGAGGTGCATCTGGATTCAATGGCACCCGATATGTCCAACACCACATCGTTGCAGGAAGGTCTAAGCACCTATATGGATTATTGTGCCGGCTGCCACTCGTTGGGTCATGCGCGCTATAATCGAGTTGCGCGAGATCTGGAGATTCCGGAAGATATCTTCATGGACAGCATTATGTTTTCCCAGGACGCCAAATTTGGTGACCTGATGAAGTTCGCGATGCCAGTAGCGCAGGGTAAGAAATGGTTTGGTGTGGCGCCGCCAGACTTGACCATGGTGACTCGAGTTCGCGGTGTTGATTGGGTTTATACCTACTTGCGTAGCTTTTATAAAGACGAATCGCGCCCCTATGGCGTGAACAACAGTGTCTTTAAAGATGTTGGCATGCCGCATGTTATGCTGGGTCTGCAGGGTCTGTGTTCGGCCAAGCCGAGTGCCCAAGACGGCCATACTCTTGACCCGTTGACCGGTGTTGCGACTGAGCATGGTGCTTGCGCGAGTCAAGATATAGCTGGCACCTTGTCGACCGACGAGTTTGATGAAGTGATTTATGATTTGGTTAACTTCCTGAACTATATGGGAGAGCCTTATCAGATGGATCGAAAGCGCATCGGTTGGTTCGTGTTTGCCTTCCTAACCGTGTTGTTGGTTCTTGCCGCTTTGTTGAAGCGCGAACTGTACAAGGATATTAAACACTAGGAGAAATCCTGGGCGTTTATCCGCAAAAAAGGAGCGCAGCCAAGGCTGCGCTTGTTGTGTTTTTATCTACTAGTAATTTGGGAGCGTACTGAATGGGCGTTGTTGCAAAGCGATCCTCCATGACTTTCTACTCTGACGCAGCCTGTCAGTATAGTCATCGAGTTCGGATAGTACTGGCAGAGAAGGGTGTTACGGTCGATATTAAAGATGTCGAGCCGGATGCTATACCCAAGGAAGTTTCTGATATAAACCCCTATTGCAACCTACCGACTCTGGTTGATCGTGACTTGGTGCTGTTTGAGCACCACGTGATGATGGAGTACTTGGATGAGCGCTTCCCGCATCCGCCTCTCTTGCCGGTCTACCCGGTTGCGCGTGCAGAGTCGCGTCAGTTGATCTTTCGAATCGACCGAGATTGGAGCGCCTGCGTAGACGCGATAGTTGCAGCCAAGAGCAAAGATAGTGTTGCGCGAGCACGCAAAGAGTTGCGTGAAAGCCTGCTCGCCATCGCGCCCGTGTTCGATGACAAGCCCTACTTTATGAGTGATGAATTCACCCTGGTGGATTGCTGTGTAGCGCCCATCTTGTGGCGACTGCAGTCTTTGGGCGTTGAGTTGCCGGAAAAACAGGCCAAGTCGATCGACAAGTATATGGAGCGAATCTTCGAGCGAGAGTCATTCCAGGTCAGCTTGTCCGAAGTTGAGCAAGAGATGCGCGACTGATGTCGGGCATGAGTTCTAATAAACCCTACATGATCCGTGCGGTTCATGAATGGATACTGGATAACGACTGTACCCCTTACATCGTTTTCATGGCGGATTATCCGGGCGTGCAAGTGCCCCA